>JAKUPQ010000061.1 GCA_022450665.1 Alphaproteobacteria bacterium
CTCATGGTATGGACTTTTTATAGAAATGGAGAGTTTTGAATATGAAATATTTAACCAGATCGCTGGGGCCAACGAAATTATACCATTTATTTTGTTTGATGAGACGCTCAGCTATTGCTTCGGTTTTGACTTCGATTTCGAATATTCCTTTTTTTCCTCTGCGAACCTTAAGCCAGACGATGCGCGCCTTAAGGGCACATTTGCAGAATGGGATCAATTTTTTGTGGATGAATTTGTAAAAAAACCTCCTAACACCTATTCTTACCATCAGGAACTTTTTGAGACCGTGCTACGTCCTTCCATCCCACGCAAATTCAACTTTCCCTGATTTGAGGTGTGTGGCCGTTAATCAGTGCATGAAATTTGTTTGATGCACCAGAGGCGGTTGCAATTCAGGCGGCAGCTATGCAGCAGTGGCAAGCTCCATCACGTTTGAACCGTTTGGCCCGGTTTCTGGCTTCACCTATGGCAATAGCCTTGTGCATAGTCGCAGCTACAACAAAAACTACTGGGTTACGGATATCCAGCACATAGAGCGAGATGGCTAGTTAAAGGGATCGACAAAGAAATCCACCGCATCTGCCAGTAGCGTTACCGAGCCAGAATAAAGGCTGGCAACCACCTCCACCACAAACATAGCTGCATTTAGTATCAGAATGATCCAAAGGATTTTCCGATAGCGTGTATCAGCTATATTGCCGCCATCATTATTATTGCAACAACTCATAATGCCTCCTGTTTACGCTCTTTACTGTGAAACAGGCGATAAAGCGCAGGCAGCACCAGCAGGGTAAGGAAGGTGGAGGAGATAATCCCGCCGATCACCACCGTTGCCAATGGTCGCTGCACTTCTGAGCCTGCACCCACATTGAGTGCCATTGGAACAAAGCCGAGGCTGGCAACCAATGCGGTCATCAAGATAGGCCGTAAGCGTGTGAGTGCGCCTTCGATAATGGCTTCATCCAACTTCATGCCTTGGTCACGCAAGCCACGGATGAAAGAGACCATCACCACGCCATTAAGCACCGCCACACCAGAGAGCGCGATAAAGCCTACACCTGCGGAAATGGAAAGCGGGATATCACGCAGCCATAGTGCCAGAATCCCGCCGGTGAGTGCCAATGGTACGCCGGAGAAAATCAGCAATGCAGCACGGCCAGAGCCAAAGGCCATAAATAGTAAGCCGACAATAAGTAGTAAGGCTACTGGCACTACGATCATTAAACGCTTCTTTGCTGAAATTAGCTGCTCGAATGTGCCGCCATAATTCACCCAATATCCGGCGGGGATTTCTACACGTTTCTGAACGATTTGCTTTACTTCTTCAACAAAGCCGCCCAGATCGCGGCCACGTACGTTAGCGGTCACCACAACACGCCGTTTGCCATTCTCACGGCTGATCTGGTTGGGGCCATAGGCAATCTCTAGCTTTGCTACTTCTTTGAGTGGGACATAATCCGGTTGATGGCCGCTGGTTTCGCTATGCGCTTGCGGCAGGGGTATTGGCAGGTACTCCAACACTTCTATATTGGTACGCAAATGCTCTGGCAGGCGCACCACGATATCAAAGCGGCGATCACCTTCAAATAACTGGCCAACTTCTTTGCCGCCCATGGCGACTTGCACCACTTCCTGCACATCGGCCATATTCAGGCCATAACGATCCAGCGCAGCGCGGTCTGGCAAAATAGATAGCACGGGCAGACCAGTAGCCTGCTCAATTTTGACATCAGCAGCACCGGAGATTTTCTTTAGCTCATCTTCCACTTTTCCGGCAGACTCCAGCAACTGGTCGATATCATCCCCAAATACTTTCACAGCCAAATCACTACGCACACCGGAAATGAGTTCGTTGAAGCGCATTTCAATGGGCTGGGTAAATTCATAGTTATTCCCCGGCACATTTAAGGCAACTTCCTCCATTTCTTTCACCAACTCTTCTTTTGTTTTGCTAGGGTCAGGCCATTCATCGCGTGGTTTTAGCATCACGAATGTATCAGCCACGCTAGGCGGCATCGGGTCGGTTGCCACTTCCGGCGTTCCAATCTTTCCGACAATTTCACGCACTTCCGGAAACTGCTTGATGCGTTTTTCCAGCGTTTCCTGCATCTGCACCGATTGTGTTAAGCTGGTGCCGGGAATACGCAGCGCATGAAGGGCGATATCGCCTTCATCCAGACTCGGAATAAATTCCGTTCCCATGCGTGAGGCTAAAAGCAGGCTCATCAAGACCAGAGCCGTAGCACCAATGATGATGGCTTTGGGATGCACAAGGCTCCATTCCAGCATCGGTTTGTATCGCTGCTTGGATTTGCGGATTACGGCATTTTCCTTTTCTTCCACCTTGCCAGTGACAAACAACGCCACGGCAGCGGGAACAAAGGTGATGGAAAGCAGCAATGCTGAAAGCAATGCGGTTACTACCGTAAATGCCATCGGGTGGAACATTTTGCCTTCCACGCCTGTCAGCGCAAAAATGGGCAAATATACTACGGTGATAATGACCACTCCGAAAATACTCGGCTTAATCACTTCGGCGGTGGCTTCGGCGGTAAGCGCAAAACGCTCGTCTTTGGTAAGCAATCTGCCCAGTTGGTGCTGCGCCATGCCAAATCGCCGGATACAGTTTTCAATAATGATCACTGCGCCATCAACGATCAGCCCAAAATCCAACGCGCCAAGGCTCATGAGATTGCCGGACACTCCACGCTCGACCATACCGGTAATCGTCATCAGCATGGAAATTGGAATCACCACGGCAGTAATCAGCGCCGCCCGAATATTACCGAGTAGCAAAAATAAAATGACAATAACCAGTAATGCCCCTTCCAGCAGGTTCTTCTCTACCGTGGCGATGGTACGATCCACCAATTCGGTGCGATCATAGACGGGTTTAGCCATAACTCCTGCTGGCAAGGTGCGATTCACCTCCACCAGTTTATTAGCTACGCGCTGTGACACTTCACGGCTGTTTTCGCCCATCAGCATCATGGCGGTGCCAAGCACTACTTCTTCGCCATTTTGTGTGGCCGCTCCGGTTCTTAGAGGGTAGCCAAGCTCTACATCGGCAATATCGCCAATGCGGATGGTCAGCTCGTCTTTTTTGGTGACGATAATATGGCGTATATCTTCCATATCCTTCACCTGTCCGGGAACACGAATCAAATATTGCTCACCGTTTCTTTCTATATAACCTGCACCAACATTATCGTTGTTTTTCTCCAGTGCCATCATCACATCTTTGATGGTCAGATCATACGCCAAAAGCCTTTGCGGATAAGGCATGACATGAAATTGTTTTTCATAGCCACCAATAGAATTAACCTCAATCACACCTTTGAGATTCCGTAGCTGTGGCAAAATCACCCATTCCTGCATGGTGAGTAAATCCATCGGGGTGTACGCCGTGCCATCCTCTTTTTTAATATTGGGGTCGGCTTCCACCACATACATGAAGATTTCACCAAGGCCGGTGGCAATTGGCCCCATCTCAGGCTCCAAACTTTCAGGCAATACGCTTTTGATCTGTTGCAGCCGTTCATTAATCAACTGCCGCGCAAAGTAGATGTCAGTGCCTTCTTCAAACACTACCGTCACTTGGCTGAGGCCGTAGCGGGAAAGCGAGCGTGTGTAATCCAGCTTAGGAATTCCCGCCAAAGCCGTTTCAATGGGGAAGGTAACGCGCTGCTCCATTTCCAGCGGCGAATAGCCTGCTGCTTCGGTGTTAATCTGCACCTGCACATTGGTAATATCCGGCACGGCATCTATCGAAAGACGGTTGAAGTTATACACTCCAAGCGCCATCAGACCGACCACCAGCATCATGACAACCCAGCGGTGTTTTATTGAAAATTCAACGATGCTTTCCAGCATGGATCTGTTTTGCTTAGTGGTCATGGGATGCTCCTGATTTTTCAATGTCTGCTTTAATCAGGAAGCTGTTTTCCGTGACGTATTCTGTGCCGGGTTTTAATCCTCCAAGCACTTCTACCCACTGCCCATCATTGACACCAAGCTCTAGCATCCGTACTTCATAAGTGTTGTCGATTTTGGCAAACACCACCGTGAAATCCCTGAATTTTTGCAATGCTGTGGTGCGTACTGCCAGCGGCACTTGTTTTTGCTCTATCAGCACATCGCCTTCCACTGTCATGCCCGGTCGCCATTTGCCATCGCTATTCTCAAGCGGCACCACTGCGAGAACGGTTTGGCTCAACGCATCCGCTGTTGGCAGCAGCATA
This sequence comes from Alphaproteobacteria bacterium, assembly GCA_022450665.1. Taxonomy (GTDB): domain Bacteria; phylum Pseudomonadota; class Alphaproteobacteria; order Rickettsiales; family VGDC01; genus JAKUPQ01. The sequence goes on from JAKUPQ010000061.1 coordinate 4,242, forward strand.
GAAATGGGGGCGGTTGCTTTTTTATCCTCACTGAGCGTATGCACCTCAACAGGCTGACCTTTTTTAACATTTTCAAGATCACGCGGGAAAATGTGAAACTCTGCCCATACGTCTGATAGGTCAGCGATTGTAAACAGCATGTTTTCACCCGCCACATCGCCAATATTAGTGTTACGGGCAAGCACCACGCCATCTATCGGCGCGGTGATGCTGTAGGCTCGCAAGCTATCATTGCTTTCAACCGTTGCCAGCACTTGGCCTTTTTTAACATCACCGCCCCAATTAACATTGACGCTTTTCACCACGCCCGGAAACCGTGCGCGAACCTGCGCGGTAGTGTTGCGATTCAGAGTGATACGCCCAGTCAACTTTGCATATTGGTTGATAGTGCCAGCGTTGGCTTTTTCCGTTTCAATGCCAGCTTCCAGTGCGGCTTCCTCACCAATTTCGGTGCGCCCTTCGTATGAGGCAAATGCCCAATTATGGGTTTCACCATCATAAGTAGCGGTGATTTTTACATCAAAGGAATGCGGCTCTGTCACCACGCCACCACCCACCAATACATCGTCTTTAGGTGCAAAATTGAAGCGATTCACTTCACCATCCAAGCGGCTTAACTCTACGTCCAGCTGAACTTTGGCGGGGTCAACCGGCTCATCGTCTTCATAGGCATAGACGCGGAATTCAGGCGGTACGCCTTGCTCATACACCGTCAGTTCTATGGCAAAATCATCATCCCGAAACAGTTTGCCATTATGCGGCCCACGTTCTTGTTCTTCTTCACCGTGCTCATCGTGCCCTCCATGAGGGCCCTCTTCGGCATAGGCCTGTGTCGAGGGTGCGATATGAAAACCGGTATAGATTCCGGCTCCTAATATGAGAGTCAGCATAATGCGATAGATGATGTTCATTTTTCTTCTCCAATGGGGGTTGTCAGTCTTTCGACATTGGCGCTGGCCGTGTGATAGGCACGTAGCGCTTCCACATATTGTTCCTTCACTTCAAAGAGTGTCCGTTGGGCATCCAGCACTTCCAGATAAGGAAAGCTACCCGCCTCATATCCTTCATGAGCCAGCGAAAAAGCTTTCTCCGCCGATGGAATGATGTCGCTTTTCAGTGCTTCGGCCTGCTCGTAGGCGTTAATTAAATCCTCCAAGTGCTGAAATGCTGCATTACGCAGCGTCAACTCCGCAGAGCGCCCTTGGCTTTCCGCTTGCACCACTTCGCTTCTGGCGCTGGCAATATTGCCGCGATTAGCGTTCCACACTGGAATGGGAACAGATACCCCAACCACAAATGCCTGTTCATCCACTCCTCGAAGATCACGCACCCCAATAGCGAATTCAGGGTTGGGCATAGCGCGCGCCACCTCCAACGCTGCCAATGCCTTGCGCCGTTGATGCTCTATTTCCCAGTGTTTTAAATCGGGGGTTTTATCCAACTGCGCCTCTATTTCATGTTCACGAGGAGGGGCTGTCAGTATATAAAAATGCTCATCGGCCATATGGAAATGACTTTCATGTCCCGCCCATAGACTCGAAAGAACATGCTTGGTATGCGTGAGTTCCCGCTTGGCACGGGCAAGGTTAAAATTAGCCGTAGACACACCAATCTTTGCTTTACTCTGCTGAATTTCAGGTTCCCGTGCGGCCTGAACGCGTTTTTTCACCGTTTGGTGCAATTGCTCTGCCAGTTCCTTTCGTTCTTCGGCAAGTCTCAGGGTTTTCTGTGCTGCCACAGCCTCTGTATAGGCCACATGGACATCACGCTCCAGATCCAGACGTTCAATTTGCATCTCCAACTTACTGAGCGCCATGCTCTGCTCCGCTGCTGCGATACGATTGCTTCGCTTGCCGCCGATTTCGATCTGCTGAGAAAGCCCATACGTGATCTCCGCACCGCTAATACCGCTGAACCGCCCGCTACCTGCGATGTTTTCCGCTTGCACACCCATTTCAGGGTTAGGCAAATAGCCCGCCTGTTCGTGGAGTCCTTTCGCCATTTCTACTCCGGCAGCACCCGCTTTCAGACGTGGGGAGGCTTCAATGGCCTTGGCAATGGCATTTTTCAGGGTAATCATAGAAGCTTGATGTTGTGGATGCTCGGCATGGATTTCCGGTGGTGGGCTTTCCGCATGTAATGCATTGGGCATCGCGATACCAGTTAATAAGGCCGCCATACCCAATATGGGCGATAATTTAGTTTGCATAAGTATCTCTCAAAGCATGGATGAAGTCGTGGGAATACGGCCTTGCATGCGGCTAAAGCCACATCAGACCTGACGCAAGTTGCACGTACTTGCGCGTGTATTACACGTATCAGGCTTTGGGAGGTTTGGAGGGAGGATAATGCCTCTGGGAAAGATAAATCACACCAAATGAGCGGTACATCATTTTAGCGAAAGAAGGAGCCGGATTTGCTTTTGCGGGCAATAAGGTGGCATGAGAATGATGGTGATGTCCGCATGCCGCGCAATCGCACGATTCCTTGTGACTATCACTCTCATCAGCGCCAGAGCCATGACCATGACAATCATGTAATGACTCCGCTTGCACACCATCGCATAGAGCGCCGCCATGCATACCGGCATGGGCAGTGCTGATGGCATTCAAGGCCAATAAGGCAATAATCACAATGAGAGCGGGCAGTTTGATCATAATTTGCAAGATAATGCTTTATTCAAAAAATTGCATCTATTTTCTAATAACTGCATCAGCAGCCGCTCGCAACAGAGTTTCTATGCCGCCGGTTCCAGCATCCTAAATTTGCCCGGTTTTTTAAGTTTTAGTATTCAGTGCTTATGGATAGGGTTTATTGCCGTGTGGGATGCAGCGCAGTGGAATGGTAATTAAACTTGCTGCAAAGAAAATTCGGAACTTAAGTAATTATGGCTAAAAATGCAGTAGAGCGCATATTCGTTTTTGCGTTCGGCAAGTGGCATTATGCTATTATGTTGCCATTATATTATTGGCTTACGATAGCTACATTTACTTTATGGCCTTTGTCTTAGCCTCCGCAGTTCGGGTTTTTTTACATCGGTTACCTGAGCCGATACTAAGATTTAAAGGAAATAATTATGGCACATACACCTGTCAAAGGAACGTCTGAAAGTGAAAAGCTTGTTGGAGATGACCAACCGAATATAATTACCGCCGCTGGCGATCAGTCGTTTTCGGTTGATCTGCAGACGTTGAACAATTCTGGCGTTAGCGGCACAGCAAATCTGTCGCTATCCGGTACTTCGCTGACCGTTTCCATCGCGGCATCCGGTCTTGATCCAAATATGCCACATCCGCAGCATATTCACGGCTTAGAAGGCGGTGACTCTATGATACCCGATAGCAGCTCTGATGCCGATGGCGATGGCTTTATCGAGCTTTTAGAAGCTTTGCCCGATTACGGCCCGATTCTGGTGCCGCTGACCTCACCGCCGGGCGGCGAGCTGTCTGACTTTCCGACAGCGCCGGATGGTAATATCGATTTTACAGAAACGTATACCTTTGACCTGACTAATGTTGAAGACCAGATGACCTTTAATTCGCTATTACCACTGCAGAATCGCGAAATTGTACTGCATGGTGATACATTAGAGGAAGGCGATGGTGCGAATGGTGGCGAAGCGGACGGCACAGCCGGTTACAAAGCCACACTGCCCATAGCAACCGGTGAAATTGAGAATGATAACGGTGCTGTACAGCAAGGGGATACCTTGATTGGCCTAGGCGGCAGTGATTACCTAATTGGAGCCGGAGGCGATGACGTGTTATTCGACAAGGAAGGTGATGATGTCATGTTCGGTGCGGACGGCAATGACAAGCTAGTCAGTGGCGAAGGCAATGACAGCCTTTATGGCGGCAATGGTGACGACCGGTTCGATGCACAGCAGGGAGACGACCTGCTACATGGTGGAGCCGGCAACGATTCTATGTATGGCGCTGCAGGTGACGACATGTTGCATGGCGACATGGGTAACGATACCGTGCATGGTGCAAGCGGCGATGATGAGGCTTATGGCGGCGAAGGTGACGATGTCGTACATGGGGCGAGCGGCTTTGATACACTGCATGGCGGCGATGGCAACGATCTGCTCTTTGGTGGAGAAGATGATGATGTCATCAATGGCGATGCTGGTGATGATCGTATACGTGGTGATGAAGGCGACGACATGCTGGGCGGCGGCGAAGGCGCGGATCGCTTCGATTTCTTTGATAACAGCGGTAACGATGTAATCACTGATTTCGAAACCAGTGATCTCATCTTAATTCAAGGTAATGTAAACGATTCCGGACTGACCTCGGTACAGCAACTGTTCGATAGCTTCATGTCAGAGGAGGATGGTGGCACAACCATTAATCTGGGAAGCGACCACAGTATCTTTTTACAAGATGTTGAGATTGCCGATTTACAAGCCGATTCGTTCTTTGTGACTTCGGTCTAATTGCCTAATATATTGAGATTCTGCGGCAGACTTTTCCTAGTCTGTCGCAGAATTGCATTCTAATGCGCTTTGCAGTTCGCTTATTCTCCATATAGCGACTGCGAGAAAAGCCACGCTACTCATTCAACCAAACACCCCTTTTTCGGTATATGGTTCTGATGATCCTATGCTTTTACATTGTATTGTAAAACTTGCCGTAGATGCTCCGGTTCAAAAGGTTTGGCGATATAGTCGTTCATACCGGCTGCCATACATTGTTCTTTGTCTTGGGTAAAAGCATGAGCTGTCATAGCAATAATAGGAATAGGAAGTTTTCCATGTTTTTTCTCTTCCTGACGAATATACTGGGTTGTTTCAATTCCACTCATTCCAGGCATTTGCACATCCATCAATACCGCATCAAATACTTGCTTATGCAATGTATCAATTGCACTTTGGCCATTGGTGACCGCTATACAGTGATAGCCAAAGTTTTCAAGCAGCGTTTTAGCAACCAATATATTGGCAGGCTGATCTTCTACTAAGAGCAGTTTCGGCTTAGTTATTTTTTGCTCTGGTTCGGAATTATTCTCCTTTGTATAAAGATATTTTTCTTCTTTTGTTATTTTCAATGGAAGGTGAACGGTAAAGGTAGAGCCTTTGCCTGGCATGCTTTCTACCACTAACCTTCCACCCATCATTTCAGCCAGCATACGGCTGATGGTAAGACCGAGTCCCGTTCCTCCAAACTGCCTGCTAACACTGGAATCTGCCTGACTAAATTTATCAAAAATGGCTTCGAGTTTATCCGGCTCGATACCGATACCCGAATCTGTTATGGAAATGGCAACATCAATAGCGCTTGAATCAAAATGGCGGTTTAATTCCACTTTTAATTCTACGCTACCTTCTTTAGTAAACTTTACTGCGTTGGTACAAAGGTTTAAAAGAATTTGGCGAATACGATTCGGGTCGCCACCTAAGGTAAGTTCTTTTACAACATCGGTATCATATGTGAAGGTAATTCCTTTTTCTTCCGCTCGTATCATGCAGATAGAAACCACTTCTTTCACTATTTTTTCGAGGCTGAAAGGAATTTCTTCTAACTCCAGTACCTCAGCTTCGATTTTAGAGATATCCAGCAGATCGTTAATGAGTTCCAGCAATGTTTGAGCGCTCATTTGCAGAGTCTGAATATATTTTTTATATTCATTTTCAATGGGTAGGCCATTAAGAATATTCGCTAAGCCGATAATAGCATTCATCGGCGTACGAATCTCATGAGACATATTGGCCAGAAATTCACTTTTTGCCTGATTGGCGGCTTCCGCTCTTTCTTTTGCTTCCAGCAACTCATCTTCCATGCACTTACGCTCAGTAATATCTTGCACAAGTCCGATCATGCCAATAGCTTTACCATTCGCATCATGCACTAGACGCGCTTTTGTAGAAACCCAGCGAATTTCATCCTTTTGCGTGTAAATATGAAACTCCTCATTTAGCAGCGCATCATTTTCAATTGCAACATTAACCGCCTCGCTTATCCGTGCTAGTTCCGCTTCATTCCCATCAAAAAGCTTTTCGTGCATTTTTTCCCGCTTCATCGTTCCGGGTTTTATGTCGAATATTTCCGCGGCCCTCTCCGAGAGAGTTATTTCGTTACTAGCAATAAGCCAACTCCAGTCGCCAGCTTGGGCGGCGGAAAGTGCTAGGGTCAGATGTTCATTTATCTGACGCACTTCTTCTTGTTGCTCTAATGCCTGCTTTTGCAGCCGCGACTTAGTAATGGCAGATTGAATGACGATCGGCAGCAGTTCAAAATATTTTTGGTTTACATCCTTTACTACATAGTCGGCGGCGCCCCGTTGAATAGCGTCCACCGCAATTTCCTCGCTTCCCATTGCAGTCAGTAAAATGGCGGGCAGCACTTCACGTTTGTTTGCTTTGCAAGCTTCTTCATAACGAGATAAAACCTCGACACCATTCATATTTGGCAAGAGATAATCTATTACTACAGCATCGAAAGTTTCGTTGCATAGCTTCTCCAGACCATCTTCGCCGTTATGTGCAAGTTCTACGGCATAGTCCTGCCGTTCCATACGGCGCTTAAAAAGCTTTGCCAGCCCTTCATCATCTTCGATATATAAAAGTGAAATTGACATAACGTCTACTCTCTATGAGGAAGCTCTACAACGGAAAGCATTAAACCCAGCTTGCGTATTGCCTCAGCAAAACGCTCATAATCTAATGGCTTAGCAACATAGACGTTGCAGCCTAATTTGTATGCCCGATCTATTTCTGCGGGATTATCCGTTGTCGTCAGTATAATTATGGGAATGCATTTGGTGTAGGGATTGCTTTTCATTGCTTCAAGTATTTCAAAGCCATCGACTTCAGGCAGGTTGAGATCCAGCAATACCAATATTGGCCCTGCATCACTTTTTGGATCACATTCTTTCTTACTGCACAGATATTCTAATGCCACGCGTCCATTATCAATTTTCTTGATAGGGTTATAAATTCCGCCACGGCGAAGATTTTTTTCTATCAATGCAGCATGGCCCGGGTCATCTTCGACCATGACAATAGTTACATGATTAGCCATTTCCATCATGCCTCTCCTATATTCAGATTATGTGAAATGGTGAAATAAAAAGTTGTTCCTTTTCCCGGCTCCGACTCAAACCAGATGTCGCCATTATGGCGGTGCAGCATAGCTTTTACATACGGCATACCCATGCCTTCACCGGGAATGGCTTCATTATTTCCTGCGCGCTGAAATATTTCAAAAACTTTCTGATGGCTGGTAGTTTTTATGCCCCGACCATTATCTTTTACCCAGAACAAGGTATACCCTTGCTTCAGCTGCCCGCCGATTTCAACTTTTCCAACCCGCTGAGTATCTAGGTATTTTAAAGCATTATCAATGATATTCGCGAAAATCTGCTCTAATGCCACCGGATCAGCTTTAACATTGGGCAACCCTTTTTTATCTATTATCACTTTCTTACTGCTGATGACATGTTGGGAGGATTCAAGGCAACGCTTGACGATGGCATTGGTATCCTGCATTACAAAATGTAATTCACGCCGCCCGATACGTGATAATTCAAGAATAGCCGCCGTCAAACGATCCATGCGTTCCACAGAACTGTTAATAAAGCCCAGAGCTTCGGGTATATCCTGCTCTATCGCCAGTTCAATTGCGTTACGGTTATCAGGTTGCAATGTTTTAAGCGCGTCTTGAATGAACGGTTTAACTATGCCAAGCGCATAACTCATTTCCCCTGAGAACCCTCGTAAATTCACCAAAGGTGAGCGCAAATCATGGGAGCAGATATACGCAAAGCGCTCCAGTTCTTTATTGGTGCGCGATAGCGTGTCAACTGTTTGTTCGAGCTTATGCTCATTTTGCCGTATTTCGTTTGTCATATCATAAAAAGCATTTACTAAATCACCTATTTCATCATTTCGCGTTTCTTCCTTATCGATTTTGGTGGAGCGATCGAGGGAAAAGTGATTAGCGGATTCAGCAAGGCGCACAATTGGCCTGGAAATAATACGTTGGAAGTAGTTGGAAACTGGCCATAAAATTAATAGCAGCAATAGTACAATAGCAATCTTATACATAATCTGCCGGGTGAATCTGTCATATATCAGGTCAAGGCTATAGGTAATATATAGCGTTCCTATAGCTCGATTATCTTGTTGTATGGGCTGGAACAGGTGCAATTGCTTTAATTCAAAATAGTATCCACTGTTCTGCGGTTTCGGACAGGATATTTTGCTTGTCGATGAAAATTTAAGGAAAAGTATGTCGTTACTGTCATAAACACAGGCCTGCTTTACCATAGGATCCACTTCTAATGAGCGAATATTTTCCTTTGCAGCTACCGGATCTAGGAATTCCACAGAGGCCGCAAGCTGTCTGGAAACCACTTCGGTCATCACGTTAAGTCTTTGGGCAAGCATTTGCTTTTCTGCCGTCCAATTCAGCACATTTTCAACAAGGGAGGATATAAGCATAGCCATGGCGGCAATAAAAATGATAATCGCAATCAGTTTTTTACGTATGGGAAGATGCTGGAATTGATGTTGCAACCTCGAAGTCATATCAGCGCACCTTTTGCGCTAAGGTAAGCAATCGTGAACTGGTGGTAAAACCTGC
>JAKUPQ010000062.1 GCA_022450665.1 Alphaproteobacteria bacterium
ATCGGTGTGGCGCAAGCTGTGGGCTCGTTGTCCTACGGCACGCAAAGCATTGTGCCTGTGCATGTAATTGTAGTGCCGGGCAATGCCTTTGTTGCCGAGGCTAAGCGTCAGGTGTTTGGCGTAGTTGGCATCGACATGGTAGCGGGTCCTTCAGAAATTCTGGTAGTGGCAGATAGTAGCAATAATCCACGTTGGATTGCTGCGGATTTGCTATCGCAAGCCGAGCACGACAAAGTGGCGCAATCTATTCTGATTACCGATAGTGAGGCATTTGCCAAACAGGTGATGGAGGCGGTTGATGATATATTATGCACGTTGCCACGCACAGAAATTGCCGGTATATCCTGGCGCGACCAAGGAGCGGTGATTGTGGTGCCGCATTTGGATGTTGCGCCGGAGCTGGTTAATATTCTGGCGCCTGAGCATTTGGAGCTGGCGATCGAAAACCCTGAAGCAATGGCAGAGAAAATTCATCATGCCGGAGCCATATTTTTAGGCCGCTACACCCCTGAAGCTATTGGTGACTATGTTGCGGGGCCAAGTCATGTTTTGCCCACCTCGCGCACGGCACGCTTTAGTTCTGCATTGACAGTGAGTGATTTTATGAAGCGTAGCTCTATGATTAAATGCTCTGCGCAATCCTTACAAAAAATTGCCCCCACTGCACAATTGCTGGCCAATGCCGAGGGGCTGCACGCGCATGCACTGTCGGTTGCACTGCGGATGGAGGAGGAGAGCGTATGACGCAGGAAGCCTCACAAATTGCTCCGCAGGTTGATGCCAAAAAAGCGCGTATTGCAAAGATTGAACTTGATCAGGGGAGTATTACCTATCGTAGCCCCGAGATCGAGCATGAACGCGCTATTGCCATTGCAGATCTGCAGGATGATAACCAGTTTGTGGTGGTGGGCGCTGAAGATAAAGGGCCCTATTATATTTTGCTAAGTGTGGCAGATAATCGGCTGAATCTTATGATAAGTAGCTGCGATGACGCGTTGGAGCAAAAAGAAGAAATTGCCCGTATTTTAGTGCCAATTGCCCCCTTTCGACGGATTATCAAAGATTATTTCATGATTTGCGAAAGTTATTTCGAGGCGATCAAGCAAGGCAGCATGAACCATATCGAAGCAATAGATATGGGGCGGCGCGGAATTCACAATGAAGGATCCGAGCAATTAATCGCACTTTTACGCGATAAAGCGACATTTGACTTCGAAACTTCACGTAGACTCTTTACTCTTATTTGCGTTTTGCATATTAAGTGATATAAAGCATCAATATTAATTATGACCCCCAAGGGATTTATGGCTAAGGAAGAACTTTTAGAATTTGATGGTCTGGTAGAAGAAATTCTGCCAAACGCAATGTTTCGTGTAAAACTGGATAATGGCCACGAAGTGCTGGCACATACTTCAGGACGTATGCGCAAGAACCGTATCCGTGTTTTGGCAGGCGATACGGTAATTGTCGAAATGTCGCCATACGACCTTAGCAAAGGTCGTATTAAGTTCCGTCAAAAATAACCCTTATCACATGGCGAATCCTCCATTGATTTTGGCATCTGCCTCTGAGCGCAGACGTGAACTGCTTGCGCAAATTGGCATTGTTCCTGATACGGTACAACCTGCAGATATTGATGAAACTCCGCACAAAAATGAACTGCCCGCGCCTCATGCGTTGCGGCTAGCCTGCGAAAAGGCGCAAAGAGTCGCACAGACCGGGGCAATTGTGATTGCTTCAGACACGGTAGTCGCTTGCGGAAGACGTATTTTGCCAAAAGCAGAAGATGTGCACACGGCCTATCAGTGCTTTACCCTGCTCAACGGACGGCGCCATCAGGTGCATACGGGTGTATGCGTGATTGATGCTACGGGAAAACAACAAAGCGTTGTAGTAAGCACACGCGTTAAGTTCCGATTGTTAGAAAAATGGGAAATTGCACATTACATTGCCAGTGGCGAATGGCAGGGCAAGGCCGGAGGCTATGCGATTCAAGGCGCTGCCGCAGCATTTATACCATGGATTAATGGCTCATATTCCGCGGTGGTAGGTCTGCCTCTGGCTGAAACATCGCGGTTGCTGGTGAGCGCAGGGTATAAGGCAGGGTATAAGCCGGTTGCGGTAGAGATCTGATCAATGCTTTACTCAGCGCACCAGCGTGTCGCTTGCAATCAGACCACCCAATTGCACCCCTCCTAAAATATGCACATGAAAATGCTCCACGCTTTGCGAGCCGTTGTAACCGTGATTAGTGATGAGGCGGTAACCATCTTCGGCAATATTAAGCGAATCTACCACCTTGCGCACACTGGCAAAAAATGCCGCGATCACCTCAGGCGCTGCTTGGGAAAAATCATGAAACGAGATGTAGTCGCCTTTAGGAATGACTAAAACATGTATCGGCGCCGCACCAGCAATATCATGAAATGCCAACACATGTTCGTCTTCATACACGGTTTTGTTAGGAATTTCTCCGCGCAGAATTTTTGCGAATATATTGTTTTGATCGTAGGACATAAACTTCTCACACTATTTTGCAGGCATCATTGAAGCTAAGGCGCGGCGCACGAGGATAGAGATTTTTCTCTGTGCCATAGCCTAAGTTAACAAGGAAGTTGGCTTTATAAGTGGTGCCTGCTAAAAATGCATCGTTAACTTTGGCTTCATCAAAGCCCGACATAGGGCCGCAGTCTAACCCTAATGCGCGGGCGGCAAGTAAAAAATATGCGCCTTGTAAGGAAGAATTACGAAACGCCGTGGATTTGATGTAATCCGGCTTGCCTGTAAACCACGATTTCGCATCCGTATGGGGAAATAAAGTGGGAAGTTTCTCATAAAATTCCATATCCATGGCGATAATGGCACATATGGGTGCAGACATGGTTTTATCGCGATTGCCTTCCATCAAGCATGGCTTAAGTTTTTCTTTTGCGGCGGCGGATTGAACGAAAACAATGCGCATGGGCAGGCAATTGGCGCTGGTCGGCCCCATCACAGCAAGTTCATATACTTGTTGCAGCAATGCTTCAGATACAGGTTTGTCGCTGAAGTCGTTATAGGTGCGGGCATCATTAAATAATAAATCTAAGGCGGGTTGATCTAACATAATTTTTCCTGTTTTCTGAAGCTCATAATTTTCGATTCTTTTTTTCTTCTATGCCAGAAATGCTCTGGCGGCGAATAAGTTCTTTAGCAATATCATCGGGTTTTATACCCATATCTGCCCAAAGCATGAGTAAGTGAAACAGCAAATCACTGCTTTCGCTGACCACCGCTTTTTTCTTATCGGCTACGCCTTCAATAACGGTTTCCACCGCCTCTTCGCCAAGTTTCTGACAGATTTTGTGGCGGCCTTTTTTCGCAAGTTTGGCCACATAGGAACTGTCGCTATCATTCGACTGGCGGCGTTCAATAATTGTGGCATATAACGCATCAAGTGTGTTGTCTAAGGGGGCTTTGGGCATAGTTACTCCATTCGCACTGGCACGCCTTGTGCGTACATATGTTGTTTAACTTGCGCAACAGTAAATTCGCCATAATGAAAAACAGAAGCGGCCAATACAGCACTGGCATGGCCTTCGATCACACCTTGCGAGAAATGCTCTATTGTGCCCACCCCGCCAGAAGCGATAACCGGTACGCTCACAGCATCGGCCACGGCGCGTGTGAGGGGTAAGTTAAAGCCAATTTTAGTGCCATCACGATCCATGGATGTGAGTAAAATTTCTCCTGCACCTAATGACACCATGCGTTGCGCCCAGTTTACTGCTTCTATGCCTGTGGCATTACGCCCACCATGAGTAAAAACTTCGAATCCTTCTTCCGGGCTGCCCTTCGCATCCACAGCGACCACAATGCATTGTGTGCCAAATTTCTCTGCGGCCTCGCGTACAAATTCTGGGCGTTTTACCGCTTCGGTGTTGATGGAGACTTTGTCGGCGCCTGCGAGCAAGAGGGTGCGAATGTCATTTAAGCTGCGCACGCCGCCACCGACTGTAAAGGGCATAAAGCATACCTTGGCTACTTGTTCGACCATGTCGTACAGAATGCCGCGATTGTCGCTGGAGGCAGAAATATCAAGAAAGCATAATTCATCCGCGCCCTGAGCATCGTATACTTGCGCTTGTTCTACCGGATCGCCAGCATCGCGCAAATCGATGAAGTTCACGCCTTTAACAACGCGACCATCTTTTACATCTAAACATGGAATAATGCGGGTTTTTAGCATGGTTTGCTTTCCTGGATAGCAGCGAGCGCAGCGCGGGGCTGTATTGCGCCATCATATAGGGCGCGCCCCAGAATTGCTCCTTGAATGCCACTTTTGGCATGTGTGCAGAGTGTTTTTACATCATCTAAAGAAGTCATGCCGCCGGACAAAATAACCGGGATGGTGATGGATTCAGCCAACGCAACGGTTTCGGCAAAATTTGGCCCCTGCATGGCGCCATCGCGGCCAATATCGGTATATATGATTGCGGCCACGCCTGCATCTTCGAACTTATGGGCGAGATCTTTGGCAGAAATATCCGAAGTTTCTGCCCAGCCTTCTACGGCCACCATGCCGTTGCGCGCATCTATGCCTACGGCAATGCGTCCCTCAAATTCTTTACAGGCATCGTGCACCAATTCAGGGTTGCGCAATGCGGCAGTGCCTAAAATTACCCGTGAAATGCCGGCGTTGATCCATAGTGCAATCGTTGCCATATCTCGAATGCCCCCGCCAAGCTGTACTGGTACGGAGGTGGCAGATAAAATCGTTTCTACGGCGTGTTTATTTACTGGCTTGCCTGCAAATGCACCATTTAAATCTACTACATGCAGCCATTCAAACCCTTCTTGTGCAAAGGCTTTTGCCTGATCGGCAGGGGTGTTGGAGAAAATGGTCGCCTGATCCATCTCGCCATGCAATAAACGCACGCAATTTCCGTCTTTCAGATCAATGGCAGGATAGAGAATCATATATATACTAACATTTGAAATTACAGAGTAAGGAAGTTTTTTATAAGCTTTAGCCCGGTTTTTTGGCTTTTTTCGGGGTGAAACTGCGCGCCAATCATGTTGTCGCGGGCAATAATAGCGGTAATAGGGGTGCCATAATCGACCGTTGCAAGAACATCTTGGGGGTTAGTGCATAGCGCGTGGAAGCTATGCACAAAATATGCATGGTCGCCCGCGTGTATGTTATGCAATACCGGATGGTCGTCATGTATGTGCAAATCGTTCCATCCCATATGAGGGATCTTGTAATGCGGGTTAACGGGATGGATCGCTTCCACTTGTCCTTTAATCCAGCCAAGGCCGCTATGTATGCCGTGTTCCACACCGGATTCCATCATCATTTGCATACCCACGCAAATGCCCAAAAAAGGGCGCTGGCGAGTAATGACAGCTTCAGTAAGTGCATCGGTTAAGCCAGAAATAGCTTGCAAACCTTGTATACAGTCGGCAAATGCGCCAACGCCAGGTAAGACAATGCGGTCAGCTTGAGCAATCAGACGCGGATCTGCGGTGACGCAGATTTCCTGATTGCCAGCCACATGGCGAAACGCTTTTTCGGCAGAGTGTAAATTGCCTGCGCCATAATCTATAAGTGCGACTGCCATAGACGTAAATAAGCCTTATGCCGGAGTGGCAACAGAATTTTTAGAGGCTGTATGGGCCGGAGTTTGCGGTAAACGTCCTTGCGGAAAATAGCGCTCGAAATAGCGCTGTTCAGCACGTACCAGATTATCACTGGTGACAATGTCACTAATAATATAGCCGGATTTTTTTAAGCGGGCGCGTCGCAAATCGTTAGCCTGATAACCGATGAGTATCTGATAGCCTAACTGTACAGCCATTAACGCAAAAGGATGCAGGATTTGCATGTAATTGAGGTAGTTTAATGCCGTCCAAAAGCACAGCATCAGGATAGTTGCAAGCCACATACGGTGCGAAAGCGCCCAAATCCAATGAAAAATAAATGCAAATACATTAAAGGATTCCGCCACAAAGATGGGGGATTCATAGGGATGTTTTTTGCGCGGGTTGATGTGAATCGTATAAATCCGCATTTTTGCCATGATGAGTATTCCTGTAAGCTCAGCCGTTCAACGTGCCTTTTGTGGAAGGGATAGCGCCGCTGGCGCGTGGATCTATCGCTGCTGCACTGCGTATTGCACGTGCCAGGCCTTTAAAGCAGGATTCGATAATATGATGATTGTTTTCACCATATAAATTTTCGACATGCAATGTCACTCCGGCTGCGAACGCAAATGCCTGAAACCATTCTTTAAACAGCTCCGTATCCATATCACCGATCTTATGTTTGGAAAAATCTACTTTCCAAACCAGATAGGGGCGGCCTGAAATATCTATACTCACGCGGCTGAGGGTTTCGTCCATGGGAATATATGCATGTCCGTAACGGGTAATGCCCATGCGGTCGCCCAGAGCTTTTTTAAAAGCCGTACCAATAGCAATGCCGGAATCTTCGGTAGTGTGATGCTGGTCGATATGTAAATCGCCCGTGGCACGCAGGGTGATATCCATTAAGCCATGGCGCGATAATTGCTCCAGCATATGATCTAAAAAGCCGATCCCTGTAGCAATGTCGTATTTTCCTGTGCCGTCAATCGCAAGATCTACAGCTATTTGCGTTTCTTTGGTGTTGCGTTCAACAGTAGCGCTGCGCATGATTTCTCCGCAATAATTTTGGTAGTGCTGGCACTATATGCCAATCCCGCCCTTGAATAAACATTAAACTGCACCTACATGGGTGATAGTGATAACACAATTTTGCAACTTTAATCCATAACACAAACCCGCAAGGATATTCATGAACGAACATAAACCCGATCTGTGGTATGGCACGACAATCTTATGTGTGCGCAAAAAAGGCGAAGTGGTGATGGCTGGCGATGGTCAGGTGTCGTTTGGCAATACGGTGATGAAATCCTCGGCCAAAAAAATCCGCCTTCTTGGGCCAGATAAAAAGATTATTGTAGGTTTTGCAGGGGCGACTGCTGATGCGTTCACGCTATTTGAACGGCTGGAGGCGAAGCTGGAAATGCATCCGGGCAACCTGACCCGCGCTTGTGTGGAGCTGGCAAAAGACTGGCGTACCGATCGCTATCTGCGCCGCTTAGAGGCTATGATGGCGGTGGCAGACAAAAAAGTATCATTGGTATTAACGGGGAACGGCGACGTGCTGGAACCCGAAGACGGGCTGATTGGTATTGGCTCTGGCGGATCGTTTGCGTTGTCTGCCGCACGGGCATTACAAAGCGTGGAAGATTTGAGTGCGCGTGAAGTGGCGGAACGTTCGTTGCATATAGCAGCAGATATCTGCGTGTACACCAACCATAACCTGACCGTAGAAGCGCTGACAGAGAAGGAATGATCATGCTAGCAGAGAAGAAGCCCATCGAAAAAACTATGTCCTATATGACCGAACTTAGCCCACGGGAAATCGTATCGGAGCTGGACAGATTCATTATTGGCCAGAAAGATGCAAAAAAAGCTGTAGCACTTGCCCTTCGTAATCGCTGGAGGCGTCATAAAGTAGAAGGCGCATTGCGCGAAGAAATCGTGCCTAAAAATATTCTCATGATTGGCCCCACCGGTGTGGGAAAAACCGAAATTGCACGCCGCTTGGCCAAGCTTGCCGGCGCGCCATTTATCAAGGTAGAGGCCACCAAATTTACCGAAGTTGGCTATGTTGGTCGCGATGTGGAATCGATTATTCGCGATTTGATGGAAATTGCCATTGGCCTGGTGAAAGAGCGTATGCATAAAGAAGTGCGCGCCAAGGCCGAGCATCATGCAGAAGAACGGGTATTAGACGCATTAGTAGGGAATGCCGCAGGTGAAGAAACCCGTAAAAAGTTCCGCACCATGTTGCGTAGCGGCGAGCTGGATGAAAAAGAAATAGAGATTGAGGTGGCAGACAACGGCGGCGGAGGTATGCCAAGCTTTGACATTCCCGGTATGCCTGGGGCGCAGATGGGCGTGATGAATCTGAGTGACATTCTGGGCAAAATGGGCGGTGGACGCACCAAAAAACGCCGTACCACCGTAGCGGAAAGCTATGATATTTTGATTAATGAAGAAAGCGATAAGCTGCTTGACCAAGAACAGATTACGTTGGAAGCAATTAATGCAGTAGAAAATAATGGCATCGTATTTTTGGATGAAATAGACAAAGTTTCTGCGCGCCATGACGCCAAGGGCGGTGAAGTGAGCCGCGAAGGTGTGCAACGAGATTTGTTGCCACTATTAGAAGGCTCCAGCGTACCCACAAAATATGGCGCCGTAAAAACCGACCATATTTTGTTTATTGCTTCAGGGGCGTTTCACATGGCTAAACCCTCTGATTTGCTGCCAGAATTACAAGGGCGATTGCCAATTCGTGTTGAGCTTAATCCGCTAACCGAAGAAGATATGGAACGTATTCTGACCGAGCCGGAGGCCAGCCTGATTAAACAATATACGGCGCTAATGGAAACGGAAGATGCAGAAATAGTGTTTACCGAAGATGGCATAAAGGCGCTGGCCAAACTTGCTACGCAAGTGAACAGCGAAGTCGAAAACATTGGCGCACGGCGATTGCATACCATTATGGAAAAACTGATGGAAGATGCCAGCTATAAGGCACCCGACACTAAAGACATGAAGTTGAACATTGATGAAGACTATGTCCAAAAGCACGTAGGTGAGCTAGCCAAAAGCGCGGATCTATCTAAGTTCATACTTTGACAATCGCTTAAAAAACAGGCATAATTACTTCTATTAATCTGTATTATAGGAGTATCATGGCTCAAGGTATCAACCGCTTGCGAGCGGGGTTTACCATTTTAGAAATGAGTATCGTTTTGTCAGTGCTTGCCTTAATAATAGGCGGGGTATTAGCTGGCAAGGCATTGATTGATAATGCCGAAATTAAAAATGTCGTGCAGCAGGCAGGGCAGCTTTCTTTAGCTACGAACCAATTTTATGTAGAATATCAAAAATATCCTGGCGATATGGATAATGCCACGCAGTTTTGGGGCGAAGCCCATCCTAACGCTTCTACTTGCAAGCAAATGGATAAAACTGACATGCGCGAAACTTGCGATGGAGATGGCGACGGCATCATAGATCAGGGAAATTATGAGCTTTTTTTGGTATGGCAACAGCTTAAAAATGCAAATTATATTGATGGATCTTACAGTGGTACAGCAAACCATAATTGTACAAACTTGCCAGGGCCTTGTAATTTATCGCATTTGCCAGGGGTAAATAGCCCTATAGCCCGTTTAAATGGAATTTCTGCGGGGTGGGGGATGAAAAACGTATTTTATCAGGACGGTACAAACCCCAGTGGCAACTGGTTTTTAGGAGATTATGGCCATACCCTGCTCTTTGGCGCGCCGCATACCGGGAACGCGTTACCTATTAATCCTACCATGACCCCGCGTCAGGCGTGGAGCCTGGATAAGAAAATTGATGATGGCAAGCCAGCGCAAGGTACGATTGTGACACGCACCGCTGATTATAACCCTGTGGAAAATTGCACCGTAGAATTTGAAGGAAGCGAAAACCCCAGCGACCTTAATGACTTGGATGCTGCTTATAAATTATCAGAAGACGGAATTGCGTGTAATTTTATGCTGCGGCGTCTATTTCAATAGCTATTTCATTCATATCTTTTGACAATCATTTGAATACCCTGCATAGCTTAATGATAAAAAATATTATGAGGCATGCATGTATTTTTCTTTTACTACGGTTATACACAAAAACCGAAATATAACTGTACTCCCGAAGAACAGCGCAGAATCAGGATTTACAATACTTGAAATAAGTATTGTACTCTCAGTTCTGGCATTATTAACCGGCGCTATATTGGCGGGAAAATCGCTAATTGGTAACGCAGAAATTAAAACCGTAGTGCAACAGGCGGGGCAATTCTCGCTGGTGACAAATCAGTTTTATACCGAATATAAAGCTCTGCCAGGCGATATGGAAAATGCTACGGATTTTTGGGGCGCGGCGGATGCGGATAACGATGCCTGCAAACTGCTTGATAAAAGCGGCATGGTAGAAACCTGCAATGGTAATGGTAACGGCGACATTACCGCAAATAATTATGAGCCATATTTATATTGGCAACATTTAAAAAATGCTAATTTTATTGAGGGCGATTATAGTGGCACGGCAAATCATGGCTGTGGTGCTGCACCCAATTGTAAATTTGCCCACTTACCAGGCGTGAATAGCCCAGTAGTTAAAATTAATGGGGTGAGCGCTGGATGGGGGATGAAAGACGCAGGCTATCAGGATGGTGTTGCGCCAAATAACAACTGGTTTATCGGGCAATATAGCCATAGTTTGTTCTTCGGCGCATCAAACTCAGGAAACGCACTTCCAATTAACCCTGCGTTAACTCCTAGACAGTTATGGAGCCTTGATAAAAAATTAGATGATGGAAAGCCCGCACAGGGAATCATTGTTACCCGCACATCTGAATATAATCCGGTAGCAGATTGCACCGTAGAAGCAGAAGGCAGTACAGCGCCCAGTGCATTTGATGATATGGAGGCGGCGTATAATTTGAAAAATGATAATATTGTGTGCAATTTCATGCTGCGCAATTTGTTTGAATAGTTGCTACGCCACTACATGCGCATGAATACCAGTGCATAATAATGCCATTGAAAGGCAGCTATAATCCAAACGATACTGATAATGGCTAACACCCATGTGGGGCGAGAATAGAAAAACGCGCCATGCAGTATGATAAAGGGCAACCAGAATCCTATCAGTACCATGGGGTGTGATTGGCCATCAAACCAGCTGTTAAAGGTGGCAGTATGCAAAAATGAATAGGGCAGGGCAAAGGGCATCATTAAATAACCCACTAACACATCGTCCATACTCGCCGGTCGATCATATTTGATATAAAGTGTCGCCAGCGAAAGAGCGAGGCACAGAGGCCATAAGGCGGTATAAATCCCCCATTTATGGTAGCGGGTCAGAGGCTTAATAAACGGTTGCAAACGCTCGCCCATACAATTTTCCTTTTTTATAATAAGCTGCCCTGTCGGGAATCTTTGCGCTCAACTGCAGAGATGACTGCATTCACAGCACTGGCTGCCGCATCGTGAAAGGGCAATAACACCAAATTAGCACCGGCGCGGCGCAAAGAGCTCACTGCACTGGGGGTGTGCGCCGTCACAGCAACCTTACCAGAATAATCATGCTCACGCAGAGCGTGCAGAAGTGTTACTTGCAGATTACCTTCCATTGTGCCGCTACGCGGCGGCGGTAAGGCGCTTATTACCCATTTGGCTGCATCCAATGGCAAAGTTTCGGGGAAGTGGGTGTCATTAGCATCGCCATAACAGGCGGGATGCCCCTGCCGTTGCCATTGCCGCACCAGATCCGGATCGAAATCCACACCCAGAACACTCACGCCATTTTGCCGCAATCCACGGGCGATGTTGCTGCCATAGCGGCCTAAGCCAAATAAAATTACATCATAATCGCCCAAGGGCCCTGACGGCACATTGCTGCCCGGTTCTATGTCTTTATAATCCCGCTCCAGCCGCGACAACCACGGATCTAAAAAGTCGTATATTTCGTTTGAATACATGATCAAATAGGTGGAGAGCGCAATGGTGATTAACCCCACCAAGGTAACAAGCCCGACAATTTCTGTGTCGATATGCCCTAGCTGCAAGCCTAATGCGAGCATAATCAGCGAAAATTCGGAGATTTGTGCAATGGTGATGCCAGCCACAAAGCTAGTGCGTACGCGATAGCCCATGCGCAACATTATTGCCATCATGATAATAGGGTTGCCAATGAGCACGAATATAGATAACGCAATCGCTGGCCAGATTTGGCTTTTTAACATTGAAAGTTCAATATGCGAACCTAGCCCAATAAAGAAAAATAGCAGCATAAAGTCGCGCATACCTTTCAAGCGTGAGCTGATCATTTCGCGATACTGGGTGGAGGCGAGGGAAATGCCTGCTAAAAACGCACCCAATTCTTTAGAAAACCCTAGCCAATCGCAAAAAGACGAAAGCGCTACAGCCAGAGTTATGGCAAACAACAACATTAGCTCCTGCGAATGCGCCAGCCTGTCAAGTAAGCGATTAACGACATAACGCATAAATAGCGCCACGCCGCCCAGCAGTAGCGTGCCTTTCATGAGCATTAGGGCGATGGATTGCAAAATGTTCTCGTTTCCATTTGCTCCGCCAAAAGCAGAAAGGCCAATCATCCCGAGCCCCACCACCAGATCCTGCACAATAAGTAAACCAAGTGCC
>JAKUPQ010000063.1 GCA_022450665.1 Alphaproteobacteria bacterium
ATGACGTCGATTCTGGATGGCACCCAGCCATATCGTCTTTCGATGTCCACATTCCGCACTATCAACATTCCCATCTGTTGGAATGCCCAGCGCCAGCTGCTCGGCTTTGCAGTCTGAATCCCGCGCTACATCTGAGCCAAATCACCCCATCACTGCCCACCATACATCGCCAAATACTGAGCCATGCGGTCTGTGGAAATTTGCGGTTTGAGACTTGACGGCAGAAACCCGCCATAAATGGCTCGGAATCGGCTATGACTAAGGATCACAAGCACATTGGAAAGCGCGCAATGGCGCACACAGCGTGAGATTGGCGACAGGCCAAGCTATTGTTATGTAATGATAAAAAGGAATGGTGGGCTTGGGAGGACTCGAACCTCCGACCTCACGCTTATCAGGCGTGCGCTCTAACCACCTGAGCTACAAGCCCTTAGCATATCAGGCCGTAGCCTGTATGATTAAGGAACTTGGAGTTTTAAAAGCCTGCCTAATAAAAGTCAACCTTTTGTTTGCGCTTAATCGAAACTCTCTTGTGTCACACGATTGCGCCCGCCTTTTTTGGAACGATAGAGCGCTTCATCCGCACGTTTAATCAAGCTTGCTGGGGTGTCCTGTCCCGCTAAAAACTGCCCCGCGCCGATAGAAATAGTGATAGACCCATAATTAATTTTTGAATCCTTGCGTGCCAACTCTCGCGAAGCAATAGAGTGACGCAGGTTTTCTGCCACTACTAATGCGCCTTGTAAAGAAGTGGTGGGTAACAATACAGCAAACTCCTCACCCCCAAAACGCGCCACCACATCACGCCCCTTTACGGCGTTCATCAATTCTTTCGCAACAATTTTCAGCACTTCATCGCCCACCAGATGCCCATGAGCGTCATTGAATTTTTTAAAGTGATCAATATCCAGCATTAATAAGCTAAAGATTTCGCCCTCTTTTGCTTGTTCTATAAATTCTTTGATTTTCGCATCAAACGCTTTGCGATTCGCCAAGCCCGTTAATGCATCACGGCTGGCTTCTTCGGTGATTTTCTCGAGGTTTTCTCGCAAATGCTCCACTTCTTTGCGCGAATCGGCCAGCTTCTGGTTTAATTCACCTCCGCTATCACGCATTTCCTTAGTTTGATTCACCAATGCTTTCATCATATTTTGCAGGCCGGAATCTTCATACTTTCCCGACAAATCATCAATATAGCCGTCTAATTTTTGGTTATAGGTATTGGTTTCACTATTCATTACTCCCATCAGATCGAGTAAATCGGTCATCAGGCTTTGTGCGGTGAAACTCTGACGTTGAATTTGCGTTCTTTCGGCCTTATTAGAAATATACGTGTCATAGAGCTGCGCATTTAGTGTAGGGGTAAACTGCGTATCGGCCTTGATCAGCTTATTCATCTTTTGTGTGAGTGCGCGATTACGTCCGGTGCAATGGGTATACCACACAGAAAAATTCTGCGGCGTTGGCGGCACCTGACGCTGAATCATTTCTGGCACAGCTTTGCGGGCTATGCTTTTGGCAAAATCTAATGTATCGCTCATTTCTGTGTCATATCCATTTATATTATCTTTTACGGTTTAAGCGGCTTTGCTGCTTATGGCAAATATTTTAAGCATTGCTCCATAGGCCAGCGCGGTTGCCGCTATAGAAATCAGCAACGCTACAAAAAATGCTACATTTAACCGCAACATCATAGGGAATACGATAAAAAATAGCAGCGACGGAATAACCAGCCAAAACACTTCTTTTGAAAGCGCTGCTACTTCAGCATTGCTTTGCCCATCCACATGCATCCAGATAAACGCTAAAATAGAGGTTAGCGGCAGCGAAGCCAGCACCGCTGCAAATAAGCTGTAATGTTTTGCAAGCTCCGAAACGCCCACTACAATCAGCGCCGTTATCAGAATTTTCATTAAAAAATAACCGCTAAAAAACGTGGCCACAGCGCTTCTCCTTGGTTGTAAGATAGGCATGGTTATGCGCATTGGCGGGCAGCGCCAAACTTACCCGTTTGTTGACAATAATACCATTTTCTTCCAGCTGTGTCACTTTATCCGGATTATTGGACAGCAAGCAGATACTGGAATGTCCCAGCAATTTCAAAATATGCGCGGCGGCATTGAATTGCCGCTCATCTGCCTCGAATCCCATGGCTTCGTTAGCGTCGAGGGTATCGAGCCCGGCATCTTGCAATTCATAAGCGCGGAGCTTGTTTACAATGCCTATTCCCCGCCCTTCCTGAGACATATACAGGAGCACACCATGGCCTTGCTGAGCCATACGTGCGATTGCCTCATGCAACTGCTCACCGCAATCACAACGCAAGCTACCAAAAATGTCACCCGTCACACAGCTGGAATGCACCCGCACCAACGGAGCGCTTTGCTTGTGTGGCTCACCGACACACACCACCAAATGCTCCGCATTGCCATAGCGAGGGCGAAATGCTTTCACATGCACATTTTCGAATGCTCTGAGCGGGACATGCGCCGAGCTGACTTCATATAACGTGGTGTGCAAGCCATCTTTATAGGCGGCAATATCTGCGAGTCCAATGCTGAGTATATGCTCTTTTTTTGTCCATGCCTGCGCATCGTCCACGGTCAATTTTCCGGTAATAGCAGCAGGCAGCAACGCAGCAAGCTTGCATAATGTCAATGCTTCGGCCTGCACAAGATTGGCGCCCACAACATGGGCTTGTATGTCAGACATATCTGCCTGTGTTTGCAACGGATCAATGCATTGTTCCAGCACATCGGGTCTATGCGTTAGGCAGTCAAATGCAATAGCGCGAGCTTCTTGCGGCGTGGCACCTTCCAAAGCTAAACGCTTGGCGCGTATACCGGTTATTACCAATGCCGCAGCGTCACATTGGGTTAACAACGCATCGCGGCGTGCATGGTTTGCCATTTCTGCACTCATTACCAGCCAAAAACGCTGTGCCTCGTCTTCTACCACCACCGGATAACCCGCACGAAGTTCGTGCAAGGCGCGGTCTATACGTCGCATAGCGATGGTTTGCGGGTTCTGACTCATCATCATATTGCAATCTGGTTGATTGAGATTACACTGGCCAATATCCTGCCAATGGGCGGGCATTTATAATGCGATAAATAGGCCAAATATGGAAGCGTTTCCTGCAATTATCCTGCTTACTGCTAATCCGGTGCTGGCAACGGCCATTCCGGCACAGCTTAGCCATGTGCAAAATGAGATATGTAATATCGTGGAAAACTGGCAGCAATTTGAAGCCGTCCTATCCCCCACCCCGCCATCGCTTGCATTGCTGGATTGCCATGCATGTGACGCTCAGCTGGAAGGCTTAAATGCATTGCATCAGGCACATCCGCTTATGGCACTGCTGGGCATAGGCACCGCAGAGCAGGCACAGTATTTCGATGCTTTGCCCCTTTCAGGTTTTGCCCTGCGTCCGGTAGCAATGCCTGCCCTGCTACACACGATCGAGCATTTGTTGTATGCCCGCGCTATTACCGCTGGCAATCAGGCGCTACCTTTTGGGCAGCATTGCCAGTTTTATCCGGCAGAGAAATTACTCGCCTATACCAACCAAAAACTTGAGCTAACCGATAAAGAATCCGCTATTTTGCTGTGCTTATACCACCATCGTCACGGATGGTTGGCGCGACAGCAATTTTTGGAAGAAGTCTGGGGATATAGCGATGCTGTAACCACCCACACGTTAGAAACTCATCTTTATCGCCTGCGGATGAAACTGCGCGAGATTTTTGAGACCGATGAAATTATCGTAACCCATCAAGGGGCATATCGACTCAATATCTAATCTTAGCCAATGCTGCATTTCCTATAATTCATTCCCCTAAACAATTGCATTATTATCAGATTTTGCTATAACAAGGACACATTGAACACCAAACTAAAGGGGTAGCAGCCATGGCAATTCGTAAGGCACTAACAGGATTTACTATAGGAATTCTGATGGTTGCAGCATCGGCCAGCGCAAACGCACAAGAATTTGTCAGCACCCATGGCGATTGGTCGGTTTTTACCATTAATAAAGGTGGCAGCAAAGTGTGCTATATGGCAAGCGCCCCTGTAAAGAACACCGGAAACTTTTCTAAGCGCGGCGCGCCATATGCGCTTGTTACCAGCCGCAATGCCTCAACAGATGAATTCAGTGCCTCCAGCGGATACCCTTATAAAACCGGCGAAAAGGTACGCGTAGAGATCGACGGCACGAAATTCGAGCTATTCCCCAAAGATGAATTGGCATGGGCCTATGATATTGCCCAAGATAGCCGTATGGTAACCGCCATGAAAAAAGGCAACCGTATGACGGTGCGTGGCGTGTCACCAAAAGACACCTACTCCCTCGACACCTATTCGCTACGTGGGGCTACGGCGGCATATAATAAGATGAAATCTATGTGCAATTGATGTATAATTGCTTGGTAAAATAGTAAATTTACACATATATGGGCTGGAGTGCTATGCATCGCCCGTGTTGCGTGGGTGTAAATACGCGCTATCATAAATATGAAAGATTAACCTAATGACCCAACCTTCATGTGCCGCTACCCGCCATGCCGAGACATTATCAGCTCCGCATTCCGGCAAAATCCATTTGGTTGGACTGGATATGGAGGAATTAACGGCGGCTTTGGCTTCTGTCGGCTGTGAAAAGTTCCGCTCCAAGCAAATCTGGAACTGGATATATGTCAAAGGCGTGACAGATTTTGAGGCGATGACTAACATTGCCAAACCTATGCGCGAAAAATTGCAAGAGCATTTTACGCTGCGCCGCCCTGCTATAGACGAAAACCTCACCTCCATTGATGGCACCCGCAAATGGCTATTGGAGTTTACCGATGGAAACAAGGTGGAGGCGGTGTTTATACCCGATACCGATCGTGGCGCGTTGTGCGTATCCTCACAGGTCGGATGCACATTAACCTGCACTTTCTGCCATACTGGCACCATGAAACTCGTGCGCAACCTCACCGCAGAAGAAATTATAGGGCAAGTGCTCAACACCCGCGATCAGTTGGAAGAATGGAACAAACCCTCCCCCGAGCAGATATTTACCAATATTGTGATGATGGGCATGGGTGAGCCGTTATTTAACTATGAGAATGTTGCCAAAGCATTAAAAATCATCATGGATCCCAATGGCATTGGCATGTCAAAACGACGCATCACTCTTTCTACTTCTGGCGTGGTGCCTTTAATTGAACGTTGCGGAGAAGAATTGGGAGTGAACCTCGCCATATCCCTGCATGCAGTAACCGATGAGCTGCGCAATGAAATTGTGCCTATTAACAAAAAATACCCGCTTAAAGTATTATTAAACGCCTGCCGTACCTATCCGGCCAGCAATAATGCGCGCCGTATTACTTTTGAATATGTCATGCTTAAAGGCATTAATGATTCCGATAATGATGCACGCGAACTGGTGCGGCTACTTAAAGGCATACCATCGAAGGTGAACCTTATTCCATTTAACCCATGGCCGGGCAGCGATTATGAATGTTCGAGCAACAGCCGAATCGCCGCTTTTGCTAAAATTGTGAATGATGCAGGTTATTCTTCTCCAGTGCGTACTCCCCGTGGACGTGACATATTAGCCGCCTGTGGGCAGCTTAAATCCGAAAGTGAGCGTAAAAAAGGTCAGAAGGTTATCTTATAATTTCATAGAAACGTCACATTTGTGCGTCAAAAATATGCTATTATGTGCAACTGAATAATCATAAAGGAGAC
The DNA here is from genome assembly GCA_022450665.1 of Alphaproteobacteria bacterium. GTDB lineage: Bacteria > Pseudomonadota > Alphaproteobacteria > Rickettsiales > VGDC01 > JAKUPQ01. Next base: position 5,737 of record JAKUPQ010000063.1, read on the forward strand.
CATCGTGGCTCAGGATAAAGAATCCTATATTATACCGCCAAAGCGCGAACCGTCCTATTTAAACGGCTCTGCCGCAGTGGGCGCTGTCATAGGTTTTGCAACCGGACTTCCTTTCGCCCCTGTCGTAGGTGGCGTTATTGGCAGTATGGTTGGTAAAAATAAAATGGAAGAACAAACCGCCAATGGTATAGTTGTAAGCCCTCCCAGCCTTGCGAATAAAGGTGCGATGATTGGTGGCGCATCCGGATTTATGACAGCCGGCCTAGTGGCAGGTGTTGGCGCGGTGGCTCTCACTGGCGGCTTAGGTCTGCTGGGTGTCGCTGGTGTTGCGCTTGCTACCGGCGTTGGCGCAATGATTGGCGGAAAAATCAATAAGCATTTTCAAGAAAAAGCTTATCGCAAAGCTGAAAAATACGTATTAGAAAATGGCAATTATGTTCCCCCGCACGAACAGGCGCAAGCCATTGCCCGCGAGCGTAATGCTCCGGCGCAGCAACAGGATCCCGCAGTAAACTCTCCTGCTATGGACAGCCCAGATCGTCCTCAGCAGCACACAGGGCCTGCAAATGCGGCTGCACGGCAATCTGCAGCTTCTGAAGCAGGCGGACAAATCAGCGCCGAGCAGTTTGAAGGCTTGCAGGAGCTTATTAAACAAGGCCGCAGCATGGAAAACAACGCCCCTCCTGCACCAAGCCACGTAGACAGAGCCGTAGCTCAAGGCCATGGTCCTGCCAACGCTGAGCAAGACGGTGGTATGGTAAGTAAAATCAAAAATGTGGTCGGGTTAGGCGGCAAGCAAGCACAGCTTTAATTCATATACAACGCTTGGTTAACCATAGCAAAATACAAAATACAAAAACGCGCCATTAACCGGCGCGTTTTTTTGTGCTTTCTTATCCCGCTGTTTTCCCACCTTGTCACTCTGTCTGCGCATGACGTACTTCTAGGTCATGGCACCGGTATACCTATCTTTTCCCAAAAACGAGAAACCCGCCAACCCCTTGAAGGGGTGACGGGTTTCTACCAAGTGGAAGCTTGCTAACAGTCTTAACGGCTTATTATGAACCCGTCAAGGCCTGTTGTTCACTGCCATCGTCTTTGCTCTGATCTTCGACCTGAGCGGCAGCAGCGGCAGCAGCAGCTTGTTGCGCTTCAATCTGTACGCGGTCGCGGTCGTTAGCAATACGCTTCACTTTGCGCACTGCCGAGCCAGTACCCGCAGGTATCAAGCGACCAACAATCACGTTCTCTTTCAAGCCGCGCAGATGATCGACCTTTCCTGCCACGGCGGCTTCGGTAAGAACACGAGTGGTTTCCTGGAACGATGCTGCGGAGATGAACGAGCGCGTTTGCAACGAAGCTTTGGTAATTCCCTGCAATACCGGCGAAGCGGTGGCAACACGGAAACCTTCTTTATGCGCTTTGTTATTTTCAATTTCAAACTCGTCGCGATCCACCTGCTCACCTATGAGGAAGGTAGTTTCACCGGCATCGGTAATTTCCACCTTCTGCAACATTTGACGCAGAATCACTTCGATATGTTTGTCATTGATGCCCACACCCTGCAAACGGTATACCTGCTGGATTTCATCCACCATATAACGCGCCAGTGCTTCAACACCCATAACTTTAAGAATATCATGCGGCACAGGGTGGCCATCCATCAACAGATCGCCCTTTTGCACATAATCGCCTTCTTGTACGGTGATGTGCTTGCCTTTTGGCACCAGATATTCCATGGCTTCCAGATCGGCATTTTTTGGACGAACGATAATGCGGCGTTTCGCTTTATAATCCTTACCAAATTCCACCGTTCCTTCGATCTCACTAATAATCGCGTGATCTTTAGGTTTACGCGCCTCAAACAATTCGGCAACGCGTGGCAGACCACCTGTAATATCCCGTGTTTTGGACGATTCACGCGGAATACGTGCTAACACATCACCCGCATGCACTTCTTCACCATCCTGCACGTTCAAAATTGCATCCACTGGGAGGAAGTAACGGGCTTCCAAACCATTGGCCAAGGTGATGATTTCACCTTTCTTATCACGCAGTGCAATGCGCGGCTTAAGGTCGGCACCACGGGTTTGCTGACGCCAATCGATAATTACCTTATTGGCAATACCGGTGGCTTCGTCCATCACTTCACGCAGGGCAACGCCTTCTACCAGATCGCGGTAATGGGCAACACCGGTACGCTCGGTAATGATGGGGATAGTATATGGATCCCATTCGGCAAGTTTGGCGTTTTTCTTCACCTTGCTGTCCTGATCTACCAGCAAGCGCGCACCATATGGCAATTTGTGACGTGCTTTTTCGCGATTATTCTCATCACGTAAAATCAGTTCACAAGTGCGGCTCATTACCACATGACGGCCTTTAGAGTCGGTAACGATATTTTGGTTTGACAAGCTCACCATACCGTCTTGCGTCGCTTCGATGCTGGATTGCTCTGCACCACGCTGCGCCGCTCCCCCAATGTGGAAGGTACGCATGGTAAGCTGAGTACCTGGCTCACCAATAGATTGCGCGGCAATTACACCCACCGCTTCGCCATGGTTAACGCGGGTTCCGCGTGCCAAGTCACGGCCATAGCATCGAGAGCATGTACCGGTTTCGCTATCGCAGGTCAGTACGGAACGCACCATCACCTGCTCTACACCGGCTTCGTCAATCATATCGACTACGATTTCGTCCATCAATTCGCCAGCTTTGACAATCACCTTGTCATTCACCGGATGCTTGATGTCTTTGGCAGAGCAGCGGCCGAGAATAATATCGGCCAACGGCACCACTACATCACCGCCTTCAATAATGGCTTTTTGCACCAGACCTTTGGTCGATCCGCAATCTTCCTGCACAATAATGCAATCCTGCGCCACATCCACCAAGCGGCGGGTGAGGTAACCAGAGTTTGCAGTCTTGAGTGCGGTATCGGCCAGACCTTTACGCGCACCATGCGAGGAGTTGAAGTATTCAAGTACCGACAGACCTTCTTTAAAGTTCGAAATAATCGGGGTTTCGATAATCTCGCCCGAAGGTTTCGCCATAAGTCCACGCATACCAGCCAGCTGTTTAATCTGTGCAGCCGAGCCACGGGCGCCGGAATGCGCCATCATATAAATGGAGTTCACATCGCGGGCGGCCGGTTGTTTGCCCAAATCCGCACCAGAGATAAGTCGCATCATATCATCTGCAATGGTTTCCGTACAACGGGACCATGCATCCACCACTTTGTTATATTTCTCACCAGTGGTAATCAGACCATCCGAATATTGCTTCTCGAATTCTTTCACCTGCTCGAAGGTTTCGTTGAGGTGTTTTTCTTTCGATTCCGGCACCAACATATCGTCTTTACCAAACGAAATGCCTGCTTTGCATGCCTGACGGAAGCCGAGGCTCATCAAATGATCGGCAAAAATCACTGTTTCCTTCTGGCCACAATGGCGATACACCACATGAATCAGCTTAGACACTTCTTTTTTGGTCATTAGCTTATTAACGCTGTCGAATGGAAGCTTGGCGTTGCGTGGCAAAATTTGCCCCAACATCACCCGACCTGGCGTGGTTTCAACAATACGTGCTTGATTTGTACCATCTTCCATCAACTCCACAGCGCGATAGCGGATTTTGGTATGCAGGCTGATAACTTTATTATCCAGCGCATGTTCGATTTCTGCCATTTCGGAGAACGCCATGCCTTCACCCGGCTCGCCATCGGAAAGAATGGTGATGTAATAGAGACCCAAAACAATATCCTGCGAAGGAACGATAATTGGCTTACCATTCGAAGGCGACAAAATGTTGTTGGTAGACATTGCCAACACACGGGCTTCGAGTTGCGCTTCAATAGAAAGCGGCACATGCACAGCCATTTGGTCACCATCAAAATCGGCGTTAAACGCGGTACATACCAGCGGGTGCAGCTGAATTGCCTTACCTTCGATAAGTTTTGGTTCAAACGCTTGGATACCAAGGCGGTGAAGGGTTGGCGCACGGTTAAGCATTACAGGATGCTCACGAATCACTTCTTCGAGAATATCCCACACTTCCGGCCGCTCAGATTCAACCATGCGTTTCGCCGCTTTAAGTGTTGGCGCTTGTCCATACAATTCCAGCTTGGCATAAATAAACGGTTTAAACAGCTCCAATGCCATCTTTTTAGGCAATCCACATTGATGCAAGCGCAGCTCCGGGCCTACCACAATCACCGAGCGGCCAGAGTAATCGACGCGTTTACCAAGCAAGTTCTGACGGAAACGGCCTTGCTTGCCTTTCAACATGTCGGAAAGCGATTTTAGCGGACGCTTGTTGTTACCGGTAATCACGCGGCCACGGCGACCATTGTCAAACAATGCATCCACTGCTTCTTGCAACATACGTTTTTCGTTACGCACGATAATATCGGGTGCATGCAGTTCAATCAGGCGTTTGAGGCGATTGTTACGGTTAATCACGCGGCGATATAAATCGTTCAGATCGGAGGTCGCAAAACGGCCACCATCCAAAGGCACCAACGGACGCAATTCCGGTGGAATCACTGGCAATACTTCCAGCACCATCCATTCGGGTTTGTTCTTGGATTCTAAAAATGATTCAACAAGCTTGAGGCGTTTTACCAGCTTTTTGCGTTTCACTTCCGAATTGGTTTCTACCAGCTGCACACGCATTTCCGAACGTTCTTTGTCCAGATCCAGATTTTGCAGCATGTCGCGGATGGCTTCTGCGCCAATTTTTGCGGTGAAAGTACCTTCGCCATATTCGTCCATGGCATCATAATAGGCTTCTTCACCTAGCAATTCACTATAGGAGAAAGGAGAAATACCCGGATCGGTAACTATATAGCTTTCGAAATACAGCACCTTATCCAAATCTTTGAGCGGCATGTCAAGCAGCGTACCTACACGGCTTGGCAGCGATTTCAAGAACCAGATATGTGCTACGGGCGCGGCCAGCTCGATATGCCCCATGCGCTCACGGCGCACTTTACTGGTGGTAACTTCTACGCCACATTTTTCGCAGACGATTCCGCGATATTTCATGCGCTTGTATTTTCCGCACAAGCATTCGTAATCTTTAATAGGGCCAAAGATACGTGCGCAGAAAAGACCGTCACGTTCAGGTTTGAACGTACGGTAGTTAATGGTTTCAGGTTTTTTTACTTCACCAAAAGACCATGAACGGATTTTTTCCGGGCTGGCTATGGAAATACGGATCTCGTCAAACTGTTGTGTCGCACCAACTTGACCAAAAAAACTCATCAGCTCATTCATCGCTGGATTCTCCTTAATGTATCGCTTCCCACAAGGGGCAAGTCTACTTTTGGGTGGGGCGCTCCGCCATGGAGCGCCCTGCACTCATACCTTTTATGCGTCTTGCTCTTTTAATTCGACGTCCAGAGAAAGACTACGCAACTCCTTGACCATTACATGGAACGATTCGGGTATGCCCGATTCGAACGAGTGATCGCCACGGACAATAGATTCGTAGATCTTGCTGCGGCCTGCCACATCATCCGATTTTACCGTCAGCAATTCCTGAAGGGTGTAAGCAGCACCATAGGCCTGCAATGCCCAGCACTCCATCTCTCCGAAGCGCTGTCCACCAAACTGGCTTTTACCGCCTAGTGGTTGTTGTGTCACAAGACTGTACGGGCCAATCGAACGAGCGTGGATTTTATCGTCCACCAAGTGATGCAGTTTAAGCATATAGATGTAACCCACGGTTACTTTGCGATCAAACTCTTCACCGGTACGACCATCAATCAACTGCACCTGCCCCGAAGCATCCAGACCAGCTTTTTCGAGCCACTCTACAATGTCTTCCTCTTTCGCACCGTCGAATACCGGTGTGGCAAAAGGTACGCCTTTTTTCAGGTTATTGCCCAATTCCAGCACATCTTTATCGTTCATTGCATTGATTTCAGACTGGTTTTCGTCCTCTTCATACACTTCCAACAAACGTTTGCGCAGGTCCTGGGTGTTTCCACTTTGGCGATATTGCTCAATCAACGCACTAAGTTGGTTGCCCAATCCCGATGCAGCCCAACCCAGATGGGTTTCCAGAATTTGGCCTACATTCATCCGGCTTGGTACACCCAGCGGGTTAAGTACAATATCCAATGGTTTGCCATCATCGAGATAAGGCATATCTTCCACAGGCACAATGCGGGAAATTACCCCTTTGTTTCCGTGACGTCCTGCCATTTTATCTCCTGGCTGCAATTTGCGCTTCACAGCAACAAATACTTTCACCATTTTCAGTACGCCCGGCGGTAGATCATCGCCGCTTTGCACTTTTTCTACCTTGTCTGCAAACCAGTGATTGAGGCGCGAAACCTGATCATCCAACTGCTTTTTGAGATTTTCCGCCATGTTCATAGCAGCGGCATCATCCACAACGATTTGCCACCATGTACCTT
>JAKUPQ010000064.1 GCA_022450665.1 Alphaproteobacteria bacterium
CATCTCAATATTATGGTAATACACTGTAGTGTCTTCGCCACCGGCCAGCAATAGCATGGGCGGTTCGTTGCCATCAATAAAATTGTCTACATGCATATTTGGATAGTTTGAAGGTGGCGCAAATACTTTTTTATACAGTTCTTTTTCTGGTATAAAATGATACGGCCCTGCCAGCCCTGCAAAAGATTGTATATGTTGTGGACTGATGCCGGCCTGCTGTAAATAGCGTTCATCACTAACCAGCAACGCAGCCAAATGCGCGCCTGCTGAATGCCCCATCAGATGAATATTGTTAGTTGAGCCACCATAATCAGAAATATTCTTTACTGTCCATGCTACAGCCTGCGCACCATCTTGCACAAATGCCGGAAACGTGACTTGAGGGTATTTTCTATAATCGGCAATCACAACCACATAGCCTCGCGCACTTAGCGCATCACCCACAAAGGCAAACATTTCTTTATTGCCTGTGTTCCACCCTCCGCCATAAAAAAACATTACTACTGGTGCAGCGGTGGGTATGGGTTTTGGGCTATACACATCCAACCGTTGGTCATGCGCACCATAGACAAGATTATCATGCAGTGCATAATCGCCAAAAATACGCGCCGAGCTATTCGCCACAAATGTACCTGCGCTGGTGCAAGCAGATGCTAATGCAGACATGAACATTACTAATAAGACCTTAATCATGCCCCCAAATTAAAACTGGTAGCATAAACAAGCTATAGGTTAGTTCAGCACATACCCTATTTCACCATGTTGTGTAGCATCCAAACCTTTGGTTTCTGCTTCTTCGCTAACACGAATTTTCATAAATTTGCGTAATGTTTGCAATACTATGTATGTTGCAATGGCGGAATAGGCGATGACAGCGGAACTTGCCAGAATTTCAGCTATCAGCAAATCAGCGCTGCCATAAAACAGCCCATCCGCACCTGCAGAATTAACATCCAGTGTAGCGAATAGACCCGTGGCAATTGCACCCCATAAACCACCCACGCCGTGTATGCCAAAAGCATCCAACGAATCATCATAGCCGAGTCTGGGCTTTAAGAGCATCACTGCACCATAGCAAATTGCACTGCCAGCACCGCCAATTATTATAGACGACAGCGGAGTAACAAATCCTGCGGCGGGAGTAATAGATACCAAACCTGCAACGGTGCCAGAAATAACACCAATAGCCGTTGCACGATGTTTATGCCGTGATTCCAGCATAAACCAGCCCAATCCACCTGCCGCTCCGGCGATAGCCGTATTTGCAAAAGCCAGCGCAGCAAGTCCGTTTGCTGCAAGCGCACTGCCCGCATTAAATCCAAACCAGCCAAACCACAATAGCGATGCGCCAAGCACGACCAATGGCAAGTTATGTGGCCGTGTTACTTCTGATTGTTTGTAATTGATGCGCCGCCCCAAAACTAATGCCGCAACCAACCCAGCAACCCCAGAATTAATATGCACTACAGCGCCACCGGCAAAGTCCAATGCTTCAAGTTTGGTCGCTATCCAGCCGCCACCCCAAACCCAATGGGCTACAGGCGCATATACCACCGTAATCCAGATAACGGACAATAATAAAATTGGCCCAAGGCGCACACGCTCTGCAAAAGCTCCGGTAATAATTGCAGCGGTAACTACTGCAAACATGCCCTGAAACATGGCAAATATGTAATGTGGAATTGGCACATCTTCACTAAGCGCTTCTCCGGTTACTCCTGCAAAACCTAAAAAGCTCAAATCTCCGAAAAATCCATAATAGCTGGTTCCGAATGCGAGGCTATATCCCCACAACACCCATACTATGGTAATAGTACATAGCTTCATATAACTGTGCATGATAGTGGCAACCACATTATTGGAATGCACCATACCACTATAAAAGAATGCCAATCCAGGCACCATGAGCATCACCAATGCCGCACAAATCATTACCCAACCGGTGTCTGCTGCATTTATTGCGCTACTTTCCTGCGCAAATGCTCCATTGGGCATTACGAGTAATGTTAATAAAATTAAGTAGGGGGTTTTGCAGAGCATGGCAAAATCCTTATAAAATTATCTGAAACTTTGGATGGGTAGTGTTCTTGAAAATATAATTAATCGTTATTTGGGTGCAGAGTCCAGTGTTTTTTGTGCGTTGCAGCAAAAAAATGTGTTTGATAATGCCAGCCACCCTGCGATCCATGCTAAGCCCCCTAACGGAGTAACAAAAACCAACCAATGCCATCCGCTAAAGCTATATGCATATAAGCTGCCAGAAAAGCACACTATTCCTATCAGCATTAACACCATCGCAATTTTTAAACTGCGGCACATATAGCTATGCATAAGTGCTGCAATCGCCAATAATACCAGTGAATGATACATTTGATACTGGGCGGCTTTTTCTATACGCAAAAGGGCATCAGCAGCTAGACTGGACTGCAGCCAATGGGACGCAGCAGCGCCCATCGCCACGGCAATTGCTCCCGAAATACCTGCACAACCTGTCGCAATGCGTTGCCACTTATTCATCAAAACTAATCAATACTTTTCCGGGGTTTTTATTTTTTGCCAACATTTTTTGTTTCACTTGCTGCAACATTTCTTCATCACTGCTATATGCCGCACGCAATTGTGCATAGGCATTCAGCATCTCCAAATTTTGCAGTGCCGCCTCAATTCGTAGCTGCGTAATATCTGGCCTGTTTGCGCGCCATTGCGGCAATGGGTTTCCGTTTAAATTTTCTAAATCCCCAGTAAAACTATATCCCGTCCAATGGCGGGGATACCACGAAGATTTTTCCTCAATATTAAGTATATCCCCGTGAATTTGCATTCGTATCTCGGGGCTTGATTTGCGCAATAACGCATTGATCGTATCTGTATCAATCTGCTCGGCAGATGCCACATTAAATCGTAGCTTCAGTTGCTTCTGCATGGCAGGGGGTAAGTGCTCCACCATAATCACCGGCGCTTCACCTGCCCGCCCCCATAATATAGCGGCAGATTCGGCGTTGTGCAGTTGCCGCCATTGGTCAATCGTCAGCAATTGATCGGGGCTTAAAATTGGATCCATTACACGCAATTGCGGATTGGATTGGTGTGCATCTTTCACCCAAACCGTTGGAGCAGTATGTCCTAGTTGCCATTGCACCGTGCCATCCACATCCAACACAATTTCATTGCCTGCTTGTTGCAAATAAATTTTGCGGGCATATGCGCGGCCAAACGTAATTTGCCAATGCCTGTTAAATGCCTTGTCATGGCTTCGATCTGCTATTTTAAATGTGTCTTTGCCGCCTTCGTTGCGCTTGGCATCATAAAAGCTTGCAACACGGCCAATAGCGTCAAAATTTACGCCGCTGGTCAGAAATGCGCCAATCAGCAGTTCACTGCGATCATTCGCACCATATTGCGGCGTAGCCAGCGCCAGTGGTAATTGCTTTACCGCAATGCATAATAACGTTTGCGCCTCGGCGGTGGTGAGGGTTTTGCTGTCTCTAATGTCCAGCTTTTTGCAGCCCGCATTTTGCTCACGCTCTGCGGTTTCTTCTGCGTGCAACACATCTTCAGCATAAAGTTCATATGCCTCTTGTGCCAGCACATCAAAAGCGAATAAGCACACAAATACAATATAAGCGAAAATTCTCATGGCTTATCTATATCAGCTTTCACAAAACTGTCACACGCATTGTGGTGTATTATACGGTAAATTAATGCCATATTAGTTTGTGATCAAAAATTCAGGTTGGTTAAAGATGGTTCAAAATAGAAGTTGGGCAGAAAGGGTTCGTGCAGGAATTAATGCAATACGTCCCCAAAAAGCTGAAAATGCTACGCTTAGCGTTGCCACCTATAACGCTTATAATCTAAATCCTGATACTGGCACACCCGATCCAATCGATGAAGATCGTCTCGATAAACTCGCCAACTCCGTTGTTATTGATTTGCAATGCCCCGATATTATTTGCTTACAAGAGATTCAAGATGAGTCTGGCCCTAAAGACGATGGCAAAACCAGCGGTGATAAAACACTTGAAGAATTGGTCAGCGCTATTAGTAATCAAGGCGGCGTGAAATATAAATACGCTGAAATTATCCCAGAAAATAACGTTGATGGTGGGCAGCCAGGCGCCAACATCAGACAGGCATATTTATATAATCCTGAAAAAACCGAGCTATACCGCGAAGAGGATAAAGCCAAAGGCAAAGCCGATGAGGGCGTATCTGTAGTTAGCGATGACAATGGCGTACATTTAAGCAACAGCATTGGCCGTATTCACCCCGAACTTGATTGCTTCGATGATTCACGTAAACCGTTGATTGCTGAATTTGTAGACAAGGCCTCTGGCGAAAGCATCTTTGTTACTAATGTGCATCTGATTTCTAAGCGAGGCGACAAAGAAGAACGTGATGGCATTCGAGCAGTGCAAGCTACTGCAATTAATGAATTTCAGGTAGAACTGCACAACGCCCTAACAGACAAAGGCTTAGACAGCAATTTGGTGATTGCCGGAGATTTTAATTCAACCCCCGACGAAGCTCCCTATAAACTCTTTACCAGTAACGAGTTTATGGAAGGCATAGTTGATCCAAAGAATAAAGACAATTACACTTATATTCACCGTGGTGAAAAATCTATTTTAGATAATGTGATTGTATCTTCAGATATGGCCGAAAAAGCGCAGGGTAAAACCGTTAATGTCAATGCCCACAAACCCTATAAAAGTGACCGCGCCAGCGACCATAATCCGGTTATCGCCAATGGATTGGCCACCAGAGACCAACCACAAGCGCAAAGTAGCGGATTTGGCCGCTAAATTTACAGCAAAAATAGCATTATACGAATTGCATTGATTGCTTTTTTACGTGGCGTTGCCTATCTTATCATTAGCACAACCCATGCTTGAAAGCTCCAACATGCAAAAAAACCTGTTGAATACTACCCTTATAGCAGCAGCTATATTTGTGGCGCAGCCTGCCTTTGCGCAAGAAACCCCCAAAGAAGCTCCCCCTCCGGTGCAGGATCCCTTACAGCCGGTTCCATGGAAAGTAAAGCGTGTGGAAGACACCGCGCCTGACACCGTGAGCGATCCTCTGAGCGCCCGTGAGCTGAACAAAATAGAAAATGCACCGCACAAAAAAGGTACATTAAGCTTTACCTTGGAGAATGATGTTTTTAGCGGCAATGACGATGGCTATACCAATGGCTTTCGCGCTTCATGGACGACTGCCGCCGACAAAATGCCATTTTTGCTGGCACCTATTGCCAAATCTATCCCTATGTTTCCAGTAAATGGCGACAAAAGAGTGAGTTATGGATTCGGGCAAAGCATGTTTACCCCAAACGACATTGAAGCATATACGCTGCAACCCAACGACCGCCCCTATGCCGGTTGGCTGTACGGCAGCGTTGGCCTTGTCTCCGACACTGGCACGCAATTCGATACATTAGAATTAACATTGGGTGTGGTAGGCCCTGCCTCCCTTGCCAAACAGACGCAACGCGCAGTTCATGAGTATATTACCGACAGCCCGGAGCCACATGGTTGGTATCACCAATTAGAAAATGAACCGGGAATAATTTTAAGCTATGACCGTAAATGGCGCAGCTTTTATCAATTTAGCGCTCTGGGACATGGCGTAGATTTCACTCCGGGTGTTGGGGCATCTGTAGGTAATGTAATGACCGATGCCAAAATGGGGGCAACCGTGCGCTTTGGCCGCAACCTGCCTTCTGATTATGGCCCACCTCGCGTACGCCCTGCCCTTTCCGGTTCAGATTTTTTCATTCCGACGAAAGGTTTTAGCTGGTATGTGTTTGCCGGTGCCGAAGGGCGTTATGTAGCGCGCAACATCTTTTTGGATGGCAACACCTATCAAGACAGCCACTCCGTGGATAAAGAACATTGGGTAGGCGATGTGCAAACCGGTATTGCGCTCACCTTTCAAGAATGGCGCGTGGCGTATACCCATGTATTCCGCACCCGTGAATACGAAACACAAAAAGATGCCGAATCCTTCGGCGCTTTCACAGTTTCCACTCAGTTTTAAGCCTATTTACGCTTACGCGTAAGGGGGTGATGCGCATTAACCAGCTTGGCGAGTGGTTCATTTTGCACATGGGTATAAACTTGTGTGGTTGAAATATCAGAATGCCCCAACAGCTCTTGAATAACCCGCAGATCTGCCCCACCGCCCAACAAGTGCGTGGCAAATGAGTGACGTAATGTGTGCGGCGATATGCGACGATGGTCTAATCCAGCCTCAACCGATAGGGTTTTGAGCATTTGCCCAAACCGCTGACGTGTCAGATACCCGTCTTTAGAAGCAGAAGGAAACAGCCACGGCGAAGTGGTGTTTTCGGGCATAAAATGCGGACGAATTTCAATATAATTCGCCACCGCTTGTTGGGCACTGCTGTTTAACGGCACAAAACGCTCTTTGCCACCCTTGCCTTTAATAATCAAATATTCTGCAATATCTGACTTTGTCGGGAGTTTTTTCATATCGCCATGTACCAATGCCGCAAGTTTTAAACTCACCAATTCCGACACACGCAATCCACTGGCATAAAGCAATTCTAACATTGCCGCCATACGTACAGTGTCGGGGGTATTGCCCTTATGCACGGCTTTCAATAATGTGTCCACCGCTTCGGTGCTCATCACCTTGGGCAACGCACTTCCTTTGCGCGGGCTGTCAATAAGCGCCGCCGGATCATCAGAACGGATATTTTCCTGATACAAAAAACGGAAAAACTGCCGGAAGCATGAAAGTTTGCGCGCTACTGTACGGCTGGCATAGCTTCGCTTGTGCAAATCTTTCAGATAATCTTCAATATCGTGGCGGCTTGCTTTTTCGAAACTTAGGTTTCGTGGGCGCAAAAATTCAGCCAACCCTTCTAAATCGCGGCGATAACTATCGGTGCTGTTGGTTGATGCGGCACGCTCCACTAGCAACATTTCTAAAAACGCCTGACTGTGATTGGCATTATTTTTCATGGCGGTGCCTAATATAATGCTGCGAGAGCCTCCGCTGCCAATTCCTGCGCTTCTTGGGTAAAACCAAGTTGATACAGCGCTTTCACCACGGATTGCACACTTGCATCATCCAACACAGCAAGGGTTGTGCTTTGCCCCAAAATTATGGCCGAAAGCACAACTGCTTCTCCCATCTTTTCTGCATCCACTGCCGCACGCAGTTCTGCATGCAATGCTGGCGAAACCGTGGTTAGACCAGGAGAACTGATCGATGGCATATCCCAAATGCTGCCCTCACTAATGGTTTTGAAACCCAGCGCATGCAATAAATTATAATAGCGATAGCTTAAGCGTGACAATTGGACATCGTCAAGGCCGCCCATGGATTTAGTATCTTGTATCGCCCGTTCAAAATTAAAAGCCTTGCTTGGGGTTAAAGCGAGTTTATCGGTGAATGCTTTGTGAATTTTAGTATGCTTTGCATCAGGGGTTTCTTGTGCAAATGCGGTTTTCAAACGCGCTGTAGCTTGGTCGCGCACTGTCTTGCTGAATTGTGAATTATTTTGCACCAAACGCGCCACTGCATAGGGTGCAGATTCTAAATAGTCTTTTGGAAACGCATCTTTGCCAGAAATCGCAATCATCGCGCCATCATCCAATGAAAGTGGCGCAGTAAAACGCTGGCTCAGTTTATCGCTGTAACCACTCATATGTTGCACTAACGGGGCAAACCCCTCATTGACCTTAATATTTTGTTCACTCAGCAAATCGAGGGACAACTGTACCTTTGCAGAATCTTTGGCGAGTGCATTACAAAATATCGACAGCTTTTGCCAATAAGCAGCTTCATTGGTGTAATTTTTGAGAGCATTTTTCACATTTTCACATATCCACTCACTATCGCCTTTCAGCAAATGCGCGGTGTAGCGTACGTGGGTAATAGCCTCAGTTAGCGAGCTCTGCGGCACCATTTCTACTAAACGAAGTGCCTGCTCCACTTCATCTATATGCATCAACGTTTCTATGCGCTGCCGAAACAGATTTTGCTGAATGTTATCGCTTTGCGGTGGCTGTGTGCTGGAGAGTAACAATCGCGCCACCAAGCTGCGTAACGCATCCGAAGGAATATTTTGCGGCATATGCGTCAGTAGCTCACGAACACGGTTATGTGTGCTACCTTTCCAAGCATCGGCGGCCACACCGCCAGATTTTTCATTATACAAGCCAATAGTATCTAAAGAAATATTAGTCGCAGGCATCACAGAAACTTTGATATCCTGCTGTAACACCACTGGCTCAGGCTTTTTCACTTCTGCTGCGGCAGGCTGTGCAACCGCTGCATAGTCAGGGTCTATCTCAGCTTCAGAAAAATCTTCATTTTCTTCTACTGCTGTATAACTTGCTATTTCATCATTATAATTATCTACAAATGGCGGCGTTTCAAGCTGGGTTTCGACTTGCTCTGCAATTGGCGGCATAAGCTCGCTGGGCGAAACTTTGCGCATGTCTTTCACGCCTTGCGCTTGAAGCGGCATAGCTATCAGCGCTGCACTCAGCGCGCTGGAGACAAGAAGGAGCCTATTTCTTTTGTAGCACATTCGCTGCATCCAACTCGATAACTTGTTGTGTCTGAGGTGCGGGTATATCCCGAAGCATTAGAAAGGTAACTACCAGTGCCATAGCCCCCAGAAGTCCCAGAATAAAATATTGTTTACGCTTTGCACCTTTAGCCATTTTTATCCTCGATATTTAAAATTACGCACTTTTTACTTAGTTTTAGAAGCGATTCCTATTATACATAGTGCATTGCCGCCAAGTTGCAACCTGTATCACATAAAGCGCCTCAAACTATTACGCACTATATGACACTCAAAGCCAATATTCCAGACTCCAATGCAACTTCATCCGAATCACGTTCAATGGGTGTGGTTGACAAACCCATTGTGCTAGTCGGACTCATGGGCGCTGGCAAATCCAGCATTGGTAAGCGCTTGGCCAAAGCAATCAAAGTTCCGTTTAGGGATTCCGAATATGAAATAACGCAAGCAGCGGCTTGTAGCATTACCGACATCTTTGAAATTTACGGCGAAAGCATGTTTCGCGATTTAGAAAGAAGAGTAATGACGCGCTTGCTAACCGAAGAAAAACCTGCGGTTATCGCCACTGGCGGCGGGGCATTTATTCAGCCAAAAATACGCGAAGCAGTAAAACAAAACGCCGTCTCAATTTGGCTTGATGCGGATGTTGATGTATTATATGAGCGCGTTTCGCGTAAGCGCAGCCGCCCTTTGCTAGAAAAAGGCGACAAACGCCAAATTTTACAAGACTTACTGACAGAGCGCACTCCGTATTATGCAGAAGCCACCATTACCATCAGCAGCGATATGGGCGCGCACGAAAATGTTGTATCCAAAGCGCTCGAAGCCCTCACCCCTTATTTTCCTGCCGAGGATACCTGAATAATGGAAACCGTTCGCGTTGATCTGAATGATCGCAGCTATGATATTTTAATAGGTGAAAATCTGCTTTCCCGCGCAGGAGAGCTTATTGCTCCGGTTTTAGCGCAGCCGCGTGTGGTAATTATTACCGACACCAATGTTGCCCAATTGCACCTCGCCACATTGGTTGGAGCATTGGCCAAATCTGGAATCAACAATACCGTAATCACCATTGCAGCCGGAGAAGCCAGCAAATCTTTTGCTACCTATGAGCGGGTAATGGATCAGCTTTTGGCCGAAAACCCCGAACGTAAAACCACGATAATTGCGTTTGGTGGTGGGGTCATTGGAGATTTGGCGGGCTTTGCCGCCAGCACTTTATTGCGCGGCGTTCCGTTCATACAGATTCCCACTACACTTCTTGCGCAGGTGGATAGCTCTGTAGGCGGTAAAACCGGCATTAACTGCCGCCATGGCAAAAACCTAATTGGCTGCTTTTATCAACCGCGCATGGTACTGGCAGACATCGATGTGCTGTCAACCCTGCCAAAGCGCCAAATGCTGGCAGGCTACGCCGAAGTGGTTAAATATGGCCTGATAGACGATCCCGAATTTTTTACATGGCTTGAAGAAAATGGAAAAAGAGTGCTCGCGGGCGATGCAAGTGCCATTACCCACGCCGTTAGTGCCAGCTGTCACCATAAAGCCAACATTGTGAAGCAAGATGAGCGGGAAAGCGGCAAACGCGCATTATTAAACCTAGGTCATACATTTGGCCATGCGCTAGAAGCCGAAACCGGTTTTGGCGATAAACTTCTCCACGGCGAAGCTGTGGCAATTGGCATGATACAAGCGTTTCAGCTTTCAGCCGCCAAAGGCCTTTGCCCGCTAGCAGATGTGGATCGTTTAATCGCTCATTGTCAGGCAACAGGGCTACCTTATCGCGCAAAAGATATCAGCAACACATGGAATATTGATGCACTTATCCGTCATTTTGCTCAGGATAAAAAAGTTGCCGATGGAAAGCTCACCTTTATTCTGGCGCGCGGCATTGGCCAAAGCTTTATAAGCCGGGATGTGCATCGCGAAGAACTGGTGAAACTGCTTGAAGCAACCACGTGAGTATAATAAAGTAATAATAAATAAATAATTATCTGTATTTTAGTGTTAAAAGCCATTTTCCATTGCACCACATCAATAACCTGCGGGTACGATCATGCTTGAAACAAGCCTGATCGTTTCTTTGCTGGTAATTGTTGTATTAATTGTGCTATCAGCATTTTTCTCTGGCTCTGAAACCGGCCTTACCGCAATTTCCCGCGCCCGCATTTATCGTTTAGAGACCGAAGGCAATCGCCGCGCCAAATTAGTACACCGCCTGCGCAATAAAAAAGAAGCGCTTATCGGCACAATTTTATTAGGTAATAACCTTGTGAATATTGCTGCCTCGGCGCTTGCTACCAGTGTTGCAATTAAACTTTGGGGTGATAATGGTGTGTGGTACATCACAATTATCATGACACTTGTAGTGCTTGTGTTTGCTGAAGTAATGCCCAAAACATTCGCCATTAACAACCCTGAAAAAGTGGCGTTGTTTGTCGCACCGGTTTTTGTATGGCTGGTAAAGTTTTTTGCTCCTATAACCGCTGCAATTCAGGCAATAATTAATACCACGTTGCGTATTTTTGGCGTAGACCTAAAACCCGGCGCTACACTGATTTCTGCGGTAGATGCCCTTCGCGGCACCATCGAATTGCAACATCGCGATGGAGATATAGTGAAGCTGGATCGTGATATGCTTGGGGGAATTTTAGATTTAGCTCATACCGAAGTGGGTGAAGTAATGGTGCACCGTAAAAACATACTCACCATCGATATGGCGCTGCCAGTGGCAGATATTATACGCATTGCGGTAGATTCCGACCACAGCCGACTGCCTCTATGGCAAGATGATCCCGACAATATTATCGGCATTATTCATATTCGTGATTTAATGAAGGCCATGCAAAACAATGCACCAAAAACATTGACGCATGAGGATATATCGCAGCTTTTGGCCAAACCGTGGTTTATTCCCGAAAGCACGAATCTGCGCGATCAGTTGCTTGCTTTCCGCCACATGCGACAACATTTTGCGCTTGTGGTGGATGAATATGGTGCCTTGCTTGGCATATTGACATTAGAGGATATTTTAGAAGAAATTGTTGGTGAAATCGACGATGAGCATGATCAACCTGATAGTGGTGAAATTACCACAGAAGCCGCAGAAAACAGCTATTCGGTAGAAGGTAAAGTCACTTTGCGCGACCTGAATCGCTTTTTGGAATGGAGCCTTCCGGATGATAACGCTAATACCATTGCCGGATTGCTGATTCACGAAGCACGGCTAATTCCTGAAGTAGGCGAAGAATTTGAGTTTCATGGCTGCCATTTTACTGTGCTCAAGAAAGATGGCAACCAAATTACCCGCCTGCGCCTTGCGCGGCTTAACGATCCTTTAGCAGAAGATGATGACGATGACTAAACCGCCACAAACCGGCGATATTTACATAGAATTTCACGTTATTGGCCATTTGGTAAAAGTAAGCGCCATCGATAGCAAATCCCTTACCGAGGTGTCTATTTTCGGGCCTGCCAACACCCCGCAAGAACAACTAAAAGCCACCGCCATTAAAAAGCTTCATTATGTGTTAGCAAAAAAACTAGGCGAATAATTTAAATGATGGGTTTTTCTTGAGATTAATT
>JAKUPQ010000065.1 GCA_022450665.1 Alphaproteobacteria bacterium
TTGCAAACCCCTGCCATGCAAGAAAAAATTGTTACGCACCCGGGCGAATCCACCCCCATTGAACGCTAAAGATTGCGCTGGCCGTGACTCAGCTCCGACCAGACTTCCGCAGCTTTTTGCCCGCGACTCAAGGGCAAATCCCCTTTGCGGATTGCCGTATTTAACCGTGTATTACCCGAGCGATTGGCTGCGTTTACTGCACGATTTATATCAAAATCGCCATTACGGGCAAAATCCCGCGCTGCACTGCGCAATGCGCCACCTAACGCCGCACCGAATACATCGCCAAACACATTTTCTGGCAAAAATTCGCCCAGCACATCGCCCACCGCACCGCCGATAGCTCCTGCTGCATTGCCTAAACCAGTATTCGCCAGCGAGCGGTTCACCTGCGATTGAAACGCCGCTAAATCCTGAGTAACCAGCGTTTCGAGCGTAGAAGTAAATTCACGGCGTATATCCCCTGACAGCGCATGAAAAAATTCGCCGGCCGCTTCGCCATATTCTTCCAATTGCTCAATTTCCACCTGAACCACATCCCGCAAACGTATTATATCATCAACCATAATATCATTCCTTTTTTGACTATATCTTAGTATGCAGCGTTACTTGTCTGGCTTATTGCATCAGGGTAGCGGTGTAAAAGCGCATTGATTTCTTCTGGGTGGGGATATATGCGCGGCATAGTTTTTGGCCGCACTGCCCGTAATAGCACTCGCAATTCGGCCATGGTTAATTGCCAAAATTGCGCGGGCTCTAACCTCAACACTTTATATGCCAGCTCCAGCAGCGCCATATAATCCAACCGTGCTTCTGATGCCGTGTTATTTTTTGCAGTAGCCTCTGTGTTCTGCGCGAAACAACAGGGCACTGATGATAAGGCAGATATATTACGTCCTAGCGCCTGCAGAAAACACTCTGCCAGAGCGGGTATGGTATCATGCAGCCTCACCGCATCCGCTGGCATATCCATCATTGCAGCGCTGTCGAATTTTGGACTTCCATCATGTTGGCTGGCTAGCGATAATATCATTAAAATTTCACTCGCCAGCAGGCCTTTATCGGCAATACGCTGTAACAATTGCGGCACTGTCAGGCCGACGCGCTGTTCTATTTGACACAAAATATGAAAGGTTGGACGCAGACAATAGGTTTTGCCTGCCACAGTTATTGTTACTTCGCCGCGATAGATGTTTCCCATAATCCCTCCGTGTTTCAATGTGTAAATTGAGCCTAAGGCCGTTTACAGCATTCCGGAAGGGTCAAGAGAATTCTTTTTTCAATTGGCTGGCAATACGCGAAAATTCTTTAGGCGTTTCTGGCAGATCGCCTTTATCCAACGCTTCGCCCAGTCGCGGCTCCAAAGGAATTTGCCCTAAAAACTGCAACTGGCATTGCTTAGCCAGTGCTTCACCGCCACCTTTTCCAAAAGGATAGCTTTTTTCGCCCGACATGGAATCTTGCAAATAGCTCATATTTTCAATTATTCCCACCACAGGAACATCGATTTTATCAAACATCTGAATCGCTTTATGCGCATCCAGCGTTGCTACTTTTTGCGGCGTTGTTACAATTATCGCAGCATTCAGCGGCGCTTGCTGCACCATGGAAATATGTACATCACCCGTACCGGGCGGCATATCTACCAGCAATATATCAAGTTCTCCCCACGCCACCTGACGCAGCATTTGCGTGAGCGCCTTAGTAATCATGGGGGCGCGCATCACTGCCGCTTCATCGCCCAAAATAAATCCAATCGACATGCAGGCAATGCCCTCTTTCATCAGGGGCTGCATCATATTGTCAGAAATTTCAGGTTGTCCGTTCAACCCCATCATTAATGGTATGGATGGGCCATAAATATCAGCATCTAATATACCCACACGCATCCCTAGACCGCGCAAAGCTTTTGCCAAGCAAACGGTGGCAGTAGACTTGCCAACCCCACCTTTGCCAGAAGCCACAGCAATAATTTGCCGCACACCTGCTACTGGAGTACGATTCCATTGCGCGGCTGATTTAGAAGGTGGCGCGGCTACATCGTCAACCTGCTCGCTGACTGCCGTTAACACCGCCGTCACTTTTTCTACCCCATGTATCGCCATCACAGCCGATTCGCATTGTTGCCGCAGTGGCTCAAGGCTTGGCGCTTCGGCAGCAGTGGTGTTAATAACAAATCCTACCTTGCCCCCACGCACCACCACGCCGGATACACGTCCCGAATCCACCACGTTCTGCGTTGTAGTAGAATCCGGCACTTGCCGTAGCGCTTGCAATACAGTATCTCGTGATATGGTTGACATTTTGCCACCTCTGCACCATGTTCATATTCGACTGGTGCAGACCATAGGCTAAAATCTGCACCTATACAAGATTCAACACAGCGTGTATTCACACATAGAAGCGACCAGGAGATAGCAATGACACGAGGCAGAGGCGGCAATAATGGTGGCCCTTGGGGACGCGGTCCCAACACTCCCCCCCCACCGCCATCAAACAATAATGGCAATAACGACATTGACGAACTCATTCGCCGCAGTCAGGAAAAATTGCGTACCATTATGCCCAGCAATGGCGGCAATGGAAAATTAACTCTGGTTTTTGCACTTATTGGTCTGCTGGTATGGCTTGGCAGTGGTATATATATGGTTGAGCCTGCCGAAGAAGGTGTGGTTATGCGTTTTGGTAAATTTGTGGATACTGCTGAGCCAGGCCTGCATTATAACTGGCCAGCCCCTATTGGCAAAGTGTACAAGCCCGAAGTTACCCGCGTACATAGCATAGACATTGGCCAGAACTCGTTTAAAGACCGTTCACAGAACAAACCCGATGAAGGCCGCATGTTAACAGGCGATAATAACGTGGTTATGGTGGCTTTCAGCGTTCAATGGACGATTAAAGACGCTAAAAAATACCTGTTTAATGTACGTAACCCCGACGACACCGTAAAAGACGCTGCCGAAAGCGTAATGCGCGATGTGATTGGTAACAACACCCTCAACGCCGCCATTGCAGACGATAAAACCGGCATTATCAATGCCAATGAGCGCCAGCTGCAAGAACTGCTCAACGAATATGGCACCGGCATTAAAATTGAACGTATTCAGATGAAGGCCGTAACCGCCCCTGAAGAAGTTAAAGATGCGTTTGATGATGTTCAGGCCGCAGGGCAAGATCAGGAAACCACCATCAACCGCGCCATTGCCTATGCCAATGAAATTCTACCTATCGCACGCGGTGAATCCGAAAAGCTTTTACAGGATGCACAAGCCTATCGTGCACAGGTAGTTAACCGCGCCGAAGGTGACGCCGCACGTTTTGTATCCATCTATGATGAATATAAAAATGCCAAAGACATTACTAAAAAACGTCTGTATCTCGAAACTATTGAAGAAATTATGAAGGGTATGGATAAAGTTATTATGGACGATCAATCCGGAAGCGGAGTCGTGCCTTATATGGCCTTGCCAGAAATTAAAAAGAATACTACCACGCGTCAGGAGAAGTAATATGAGCAACCGTAACTTTAGCCTGAGCATTTTTGGATTAGTGGCTGTAGTGGTCTTAGCCCTTAACTCACTATTTATTGTAGGCCAAACCCAGCAAGCTTTGGTTTTGCAATTTGGTCGCGCCGTTGATGTTATTGATGAACCAGGCCTCAAGGCCAAGATTCCATTTGTACAAAATGTATTGTTCTTCGATAAACGCCTGTTGGATTTTAATACCCAGCCGCAAGAAGTCATCGATGCTGATAACAAGCCCATCATCATTGATGCATTCTTGCGCTATCGCATCAATAATCCACTTAAATATTATCAGTCGGTACAAGACGAGCGCGCCATGAACCAGCGTTTAGATGATATTTTGGAATCTTCTTTGCGTAAAGTGGTAGGTCGCTATCCTTATACCACCCTGCTTTCTCCCCGCCGTGTAGAAATCATGTCGGATATATTAAGCGATGTTCGCGAACAGCTAAGCGGCGTAGATAAATCCGAAGCGGTAGAAGAAAAACTTACCGAAGAGGAAAAAGTACTTGCCGCAGAGGTTGAACAATCGATTGCAGAAGATCAAAGCATCGAAGAAATAGAAGATGGCTTTGGCATTAAAGTAGTCGATGTGCGCCTCACCCGTGTAGATCTGTCAGAACGCATTAAAAACTCCGTACACGAGCGTATGCGCTCTGACCGCGAACGCGAAGCCCGTGAGCTGCGCGCAAAAGGCGAAGAAGCAGCGCAACGTCTGCGCTCAAAAGCCGAGCGTGAACGTACCGAGATTGTGTCGCAAGCGAAAAAAGAAGCCGAGATCATTCGCGGTGAAGCCGATGCGGTTGCCACCAAAACCTATGCCGATGCTTTTAGCCGTGATAAAGATTTTTATGATTTCTATCGTACGTTGCAAGCTTATCGTCAGGTTTTAGATGGCAAAGACACCACGATGATCATGTCGCCGGATAATCAGTTCCTGAAATATCTTAAAGATGGCGAATAGCACGTAGTTGAATGCATTACTTATTGTGTATTTATGATGCGCTTATTAACGTTTGATCGCGTTAATACTGCATGAGCTATTAGGAGAACTCTATGTCACATATCTCACCTATGATTCGTATGGTAAGCAGCGTAGTCTGCGCGACACTCGTAATATTTTCAGCTCCTGCCTATTCCCGTGGCGCACCGGATAGCTTTGCCGATAAGGTCGAGGTGTTAATGCCTGCGGTAGTAAACATTTCCACCACACAAAAACTGCGTGGCGGCGGGCTGACTTTTCCTAATATGCAAGACCCTATGATGGATGAGCAGCTACGCGACCTGTTCGAAAAGCTTCTTCCGCCCGGCTCCAACGGGCTGGGATCCCCTATGGAGCGTGAAACTCAATCACTGGGTTCTGGCTTTATTGTCGATCCCGATGGTTATGTGGTTACCAATAATCATGTTATCGAAGGCGCCAGCGAAATTCATGTTGTGCTCAGTGATGATACAAAACTCGATGCCAAAGTAATTGGCCACGATACCAAAACTGATGTGGCGTTATTAAAGGTCGAAAGCAAAGAGCCATTGCCTTATGTAAGATTTGGCGATTCAGACACTGCACGCGTAGGTGACTGGGTAATCGCCATTGGCAATCCGTTTGGATTAGGTGGCACTGTTACCGCTGGCATTATTTCGGCGCGGGCGCGCAACATCAATGCCGGCCCATTTGATGACTTTATACAAACCGATGCCTCTATTAACCGTGGCAACTCCGGTGGCCCATTATTTAATTTGGACGGCGATGTGATTGGCATAAACACGGCTATCTTCTCGCCCTCTGGCGGCAGCATTGGGATTGGCTTTGCCGTACCCAGCGCGCTGGCAAAGCCGGTAATTAACCAGCTTAAAGAACATGGCCGCACCTTCCGTGGCTGGTTGGGAGTAAAAATCCAGCCCGTTGATGAAAAAGTCGCCGATAGCTTGGGCATGAAACGTGCGTATGGCGCATTAGTGGCCGAAGTAACCCCCGATAGCCCTGCAGCCAAAGCTGGCCTTGAAGTGCGCGATGTAATCACGCATTTTGACGGGCGCGCCATCGATGAAATGCGCCTGTTGCCACGTATGGTGGCCGAAACCAAAATTGGCAAAAAAACAGAAGTTACCGTATTGCGTAATGGCAAAACCCTCAATCTGGATGTAACTTTGGGTGAGCTTGAAGAAGAAACGCCGGTAACTGCTGCAAATCAAGATCCGAAAATCGAGCCGTCAGACGTTGCTACTTACAGCTTTAACGGCATGAAGCTTGCAGATATCGATAGCGATTTGCGCAAACGCCTTGCGCTTAAGAGCGATATTAGCGGTGTTGTGGTTGTGGAGCTTGAGCGCAGCAGCGAAGCTGCCAAGCAGGGCATTGCCTTTGGAGATGTGATACAGCAGGTGAACGACACCAAAATAACATCGATCAATGGCTTTAAAAAGGCCATGAATGGGGTCAAGCGTAAACATGCACTGCTTCAGGTATGGCGGGACAAAACCACGGTATTTATCACCATTCCCAGCGAAGAAGATAAAAGAGATTAAGTAAGGCTTAGTGTGTAAATTCGCTTTTCTTGTAACCTTGCGCATATAGCGCCGCACGTAAATCGCAATGATTGATGCACGCCGCTGCTGCCAAGCGAACAGCGGGTTTGGCATGATACGCAATGCCCAATCCTGCCGCTTGCAGCATCGGCAAATCATTCGCGCCATCGCCAATTGCCAATGTTTGCGTAAGCCGTGTGTCGTGTTTATAGGCCGCTTCCTTTAACGCGAAGAGTTTTGCCTCTTTATCCAAAATCGGTTCCACCACTACACCGCTGAGCTTACCGTCAGCAACCTCCAGTATGTTCGCGCTATCGCTATCAAACCCCAGCGCGTCACGTACTTTTCCAGTAAAATACGTAAAGCCGCCCGAAACAAGCATACAAAATGCGCCATGCGCGTGCATGGTAGCCACCAGCTCTTTGGCACCGGGCATAAATTTTATGCGGTTATCATACACGCGTTGTAGTGCTTCCACTTCCAAGCCTTTCAATAACCCTACCCGTTCACGCAGCGCCATTTTAAAGTCTAGCTCACCACGCATTGCACGTTCGGTAATTTTTGCCACATGAGGCTTAATGCCCATTTCATCTGCCAGCTCATCTATGCATTCCTGTTGTATGATGGTGGAATCCATATCACAAATCAGCAGCTTTTTGCGACGATTGCCATCATCGGGTTGGAAGATTGCATCCACATGTTCCAGCTCGGTTTTCAGCCGCGACACCAGCCCTTCACGTTGCGATTCATCGCTGGCGCGCAAAGGTAAATCCATCGCTTGATTTTCTGCCAGCCATGTTTCTGCACCCACGACAAATCCCGCAGCTTCGGCCATATTGCGCACCAAATGCACATCTTCATCGTTCAGGTTTGTATTTTGCGGGGCAACCAAAGTGATAATATAAGGACTAGTCATAAAGAGGCTTTTTTCTCAAAGATAGGTACGTTAAGGTAAATCAAGCATCACCATATACAATGTTAGCACTTATGTCATCTGCCCAACGCGCTTATCCTCGGGTTATACTGCTAGCCGGCCCCACCGCCAGCGGTAAAACGGCATTGGCCATTCGTCTGGCGCAGCAGCATGATGGAGTCATCATTAATGCAGATTCCATGCAGGTATATGCAGACATTCCCATCTTATGTGCCAGCCCCACACCCGAAGAACGCAGTCAGGCTCCCCATCGGCTATACGGCTATTTGGATGCTGCACAACCTTGCTCTGTCGGTTTGTGGCTGGAAGCAGTGCGTATTGCAATCTATGAAACATGGCAACAGGGCAAAACACCTATTATGGTAGGCGGTACCGGATTGTATTTGCGTAGCTTTATCGAGGGAATTTCCCCAATTCCCGAAATTCCACCCGCTATACGTGATGCGGTAAGAGCCTTGCCCACTAGCGAAGCTTATGCGTGGCTTTGCGAACACGACACCCCCATGGCCGCCAAGCTTAATGCAGGAGATTCGCAGCGGATATCACGCGCCTGCGAAGTGATGCAACATACCGGTAAATCACTGCTTTATTGGCAATCCCTGCCTCCGCAGCCCATTATTCCCGAAGCGCAGCCCCTGCTTTATCGCTTACAAATCGAGCGTGACTTGCTTTATGCGCGCTGTAATCAGCGTTTAGAGATGATGTTGCAGCAAGGCGCCTTAGAAGAACTAACAACATTGCTGGCGCGTAAACTCCCCGATAGCCTTCCTGCCATGCGTGCTGTAGGTGTGCCTGAACTCACCCGCCACTTGCGCGGCGAATGGACATTGCCCTATGCCACCGAAAAAGCGCAGCAGGCCACCCGCAATTATGCCAAGCGCCAACTTACATGGCTACGCAACCAGTTTCCAAATGCGGTGCAAATTGCCTATCCCTACGAAAACCTACCCGATATTTAACCCTTTACCATGCGGCCTGTGTATAACAGCCATGCAAAACATGTTCAAAATGGCGCAAATTACGCAGAAATCACGGTTTTTTGTGTTGACCCTAATTCGCGTAACCGCTAAATTCTTTAGTCCTCGTTGCACGATGATGCAGCATTGCCGGAATTATGAGGACACCAACCATGACCACAGCTAAACCCTCCCCATCCGATTTACTCACCGGTGCGCAAATTGTCGTGCAAACGCTGGTAGATCAAGGCGTTGATGTAGTATTTGGTTATCCTGGCGGCGCAGTACTTCCAATTTACGATGCGCTATTCACACAAAATAAAATCCGCCATATATTGGTACGTCACGAACAAGGCGCAACCCATGCTGCCGAAGGCTATGCACGTTCTACCGGTAAAGTTGGTGTGGTGCTTGTCACCAGCGGACCGGGTGCAACTAACGCCGTAACCGGATTAACAGACGCCCTGCTCGATAGCATTCCCTTGCTTTGCATCACCGGACAGGTTCCCACCCACATGATTGGTAGCGATGCCTTTCAGGAGGCCGACACAACAGGCATCACGCGCACCTGCACCAAATATAATACACTGGTGCAAGAAGTAGACCTGCTTGGCTCCACCTTACACGATGCATTTCATATTGCGCGAACAGGTCGCCCCGGCCCGGTAGTCGTGGATATTCCAAAAAACATCATGAATATGACCGCGACGTATAAAGGCAAAACCACCTTCTCGCGCAGCTATTACAAACCAGCCACCAAAGCCCCTGCCGCTGCTATTAAACAAGCGGTGGATCTGATTGCTAAAGCAAAAAAACCAGTGTTTTATGTCGGCGGTGGCGTAATCAATAGCGGAACAGAAGCATGCAAGGCGCTGACAAATTTTGTGCGCGATACCGGATTCCCCTGCACCACCACCCTCATGGGGCTTGGCGCATTTCCGGGGAACGACCCACTATTTTTAGGAATGCTGGGTATGCATGGCTCGTTAGAAGCCAATATGTGTATGGCCGAATGTGACGTTATGATCAATATCGGTGCCCGTTTCGATGATCGCATTACCGGCAAACTCGAAGGTTTTTCCCCGCATTCCAAAAAAATCCATGTCGATATAGACCCCTCCTCAATCAACAAAAATGTCTGCATCGACATTCCACTCGTAGGCGATGCTGGTACGGTGGTAGAGCAACTGGCTACCGCATGGAAAACAAAAAAAGCCAATACGAATAAAACCGCACTTAGCAAATGGTGGCAACAAATTGAAGCATGGCGTGCAGAAAATAGCTTTTATTACGACGCAAGCGAAACAGAAATAAAACCGCAATATGCCTTGGAACGCTTGGAATCCCTCACCAAAAAAACCGATCGCTATATCACCACGGATGTTGGGCAACATCAGATGTGGGCATGCCAGTTTTTGAAATTTGATGCCCCCAATCGCTGGATGTCGTCCGGCGGTCTAGGCACAATGGGTTATGGCCTTCCGGCCGCACTTGGTGTACAAATCGCCCATCCCGATTCCAGCGTTATTTGCGTGACCGGCGAAGCATCGCTGATGATGAATATTCAGGAAATCGCTACAGCGGTGCAATACCGTTTACCCGTAAAAATCCTTATTCTTAATAACCAATATATGGGCATGGTGCGCCAATGGCAGCAAATGTTCCATGGCAATCGCTATTCCGAATCTTACATGGATGCCCTGCCCAATTTTGTGGCGCTGGCAGAAGCGTTTGGCATTAAAGGCATGTATTGCGATAAGGTGGCAGATGTAGATTCTGCGTTGCAGGCAATGCTGGATTATGACGGCGCTGTATTGATGGATATGCGCGTGGCGCAAAATGAAAACGTGTATCCTATGATTCCCGCCGGAGCAGCGCATAACGAACTCGTATTACACCCTACGCTGGAAGGCAAACGCAAAAAGAAAACGCCAGAACGCACATTAGATCGCAATCAGGTATAAGCCATGCGTTATTTTTTACGTGTTATTGCAATCATATTGGTTATCGTTATGGGATTGACGGTACGCAGCGGCAATGACGCCTATGCGCAAAATACCCAAACTGCCCAGCCCTCCGCATCGATCATTCACAATTACAGCCACAGTATATCTTGCGAGAAGTTAGAGTTTATCGTACCCAGCTTTACCCCATTTATCCAACAGTTAAACGCAGCCATCGCCTCCAAAGATGTAAAATTTCTGAAAGCCAGTCTGGATGACAACATTAAATTTGATTTCAGCGAATCCGTTGGCAAAGAAGCGTTTATGCAATCATGGGGGTTGGATGATGACAGCCAGAACAGCAACTTGTGGCGCGCCATGGAACAACTGATAGACATGGGTGGCTACCGCTTTTTAGATCAACATTCGCGCTTGATTGCCATTGTGTTTCCATGCAGCTTTCAGCCTCTACCTGCCAATAACTGGATTGCCAGACAATACCCCGGTTATAGCGGATATGATTATGTGGTGGTAACCTCCGAAAATGCAGCATTAAAAAACGAAGACGGCAGCACCGTGCGCATGCTACAAAAACATGAAACTCTGTATACACCGGATGGATTGCATGAAATAGTCTTGGCACATGATGGCAGCAAAGGCCTTGTTTCATTCAATGACATACGCTCTCCGGTAGACTACCGCATGTTTATACGTCAGGATCAAGGCGCATGGAAAATTTCTCTTTTTATTCAAGGCGACTAAATTATGAGTGATATTGTTTACAGCTACGTTGACAAAGCCCCGCAAAAAAACCGGCATATTATTTCGGCCATGGTCGAAAACGAGTTTGGCGTATTAGCGCGGGTAATTGGCCTGTTTTCCAGCCGTGGCTACAACATCGAAAGCCTCACCGTTGCCGAAGTGGAGGCAAAAAACAAGGTGTCGCGTATTACTGTTGTCACCAGCGGCGACGATATGATCATCGAGCAAATCAAAGCACAACTAGAACGTCTTGTTCCCGTACATTCTGTGCATGACCTTACCTTGGAATGTAAACATATCGAGCGTGAACTGGCCTTGGTAAAAGTACGCAGCACCGGCGAAGAACGGGTAGAAGCATTACGTATTGCCGATATTTTCCGCGCCCGTGTGGTAGACACCACCCGCGAATCTTTTGTGTTTGAAATAACCGGACTTTCCGAAAAACTCGATTCCTTTATCGAACTCATGCGCCCGCTGGGCTTAATCAACATCGCCCGCACCGGCGTGGTAGCCATTTCCCGTGGGCCCAGCAATTTGCGCAATGCCCGAAAATCTGATACACCCAACGAAGAATAATTTTTACACCGCCAAGCTAGGAGCAACCAATGCGCGTATATTATGATACTGATGCCGATTTAAACCTGATAAAATCTAAAAAAGTAGCCATCATAGGCTATGGTAGCCAAGGCCATGCCCATGCTATGAATCTACGGGATTCCGGTATTAAGAACATCAAAATTGCCCTGCGCGAAGGATCTTCTACCGCGAAAAAAGCAGAAGGTGCTGGTTTTGATGTTACCACACCTGCCCTCGCTGCCCAATGGGCGGATGTGGTGATGGTATTGGTACCCGATGAACTGCAAGCCGATTTATATAGCAACGACCTGAAAGATAACCTCAAAAAAG
>JAKUPQ010000066.1 GCA_022450665.1 Alphaproteobacteria bacterium
ATGTGGTAGTAGTATTGGCCAATGACGGCGATAAAGAAATCCGTCGCCGTGTAGCACGCCACCCCCTTAGTCCGGATAACGCCTTGCGTAAGCTGGCACTGGATGTAGATAAAGAGGTGCGCCGCCGTGTGGCATTAAACCGCAATGCCTCATCTGCCGTGCATACCCGACTTGGCAAAGATGAATCTGTAGCAGTGCGCATTGCCGTTGCAATGAACCCGAATGCAGTACCCACTGTATTAACTGCCATGTCTATGGACGCCTCACCTCAAGTACGTGCTGCCGTGGCCACTAATCCCAACACACCCGTAGAAGCAGTGAAAGAGCTGGCAAAAGACAGAAACGGCGCTGTGCGTGCGCAATCCGAACATAATTTACGTAATTTCAGCAAAACCCTGCGTAACTTAAGCAGCGATACCGATGTTTATATCCGCCGCCAAGTAGCACAAAATCATAATACTCCTGCCGAAACTCTTGCAGAATTGGCAAAAGACCCTGATATATATGTACGCGAGCGCGTAGCTCTCAATTCGAATACTCCCCGCGATGCGCTTGCGCGCTTAGCACGCGATGATGCACAACAAGTACGGTGGGCAGTAGAAGAAAACCCGAACTATCCCTGATTTTTTCCTGATAAACTTTTCTAAAGAATGATGAATTCATGACGCAAAGCACTGTTGCTCAATCTACCATCACCCCTGCTATCGTTGCCGAACATGGTTTGAGCGATGAGGAATATAAACGCATTCTCTCTATTATGGGGCGTGAACCGAATATCACTGAACTGGGTATTTTCTCTGTAATGTGGAGCGAGCATTGTTCTTATAAAACCACACGCAAATGGCTGGGTATGCTACCAACCGAAGCCGCCCATGTAATTTGTGGCCCAGGTGAAAATGCCGGAGTCATTTCTATTGGCGATGGGCAGGCAATTATTTTTAAAATGGAAAGCCATAACCATCCTTCCTATATCGAGCCCTTCCAAGGCGCGGCTACAGGCGTAGGCGGCATCTTACGCGATGTCTTTACCATGGGCGCCCGCCCGATTGCGCTAATGAATGCTTTGCGTTTTGGAGAACCCGATCATCCGAAAACCCGTCACTTGGTAAATGGCGTAGTAAATGGCATCAGCCACTATGGCAATTGTGTTGGCGTACCCACCGTGGGAGGCGAAACCAATTTCCATGCCTGCTATAATGGTAATATTCTCGTCAATGCTATGGCAGTAGGGCTTGCTGATGCAGAACGCATTTTTTATTCTGCTGCCGCTGGCGAGGGCAACCCTGTTGTCTATGTCGGATCGAAAACCGGACGCGATGGAATCCACGGTGCCACTATGGCCAGCACCGAATTTACCGAAGCCACAGAAGAAAAGCGCCCCACGGTGCAAGTGGGCGACCCCTTTACCGAGAAGTTGCTCATCGAAGCCTGTTTGGAATTAATGGCTACCGACACTATTCTCGCCATTCAGGATATGGGAGCCGCAGGACTAACCAGCTCCTCGTTAGAAATGGCATCAAAAGGCGGCAGTGGCATTGAGCTGCATATGGACAAAGTCCCTACCCGCGAAGACGCCATGACGCCTTATGAAATCATGCTATCCGAAAGTCAGGAACGCATGTTGATGGTACTCAAGCCCGGCAAGGAATCCACCGCACAAGAAATCTTCAGCAAATGGGGGCTGGATTGCGTTACGATAGGCAAGCTCACCGATACTGGCCATTTGGTATTAAAATCCAATGGCGAAGTGGTGGCCGATATGCCTGTGTCGCCCGTATCTGATGCCGCACCAATCTATGACCGCCCTTGGGTGCCAACAAAAGAGCGCCCTATGCTCAATGTTAATGAAATCACCCCGCCCAGCGATTATGCCAGCGCATTAATCACATTGTTGAGTTGCCCCGATTTAGCTAGCAAGCGTTGGATTTGGCAGCAATATGACCATATGGTTATGAACGACACCGTTGCCCGCCCCGGTGGCGATGCAGCAATCATCCGCATTCATGGCACACAAAAAGCTATAGCCATTACCACCGATTGCACACCGCGCTATTGCTATGCCAATCCAGTAGAGGGTGGTAAACAAGCCGTTGCCGAAAGCTGGCGTAACCTCACATCTGTGGGGGCTAAACCGCTGGCCGTTACCAATTGCCTGAATTTTGGCAACCCCGAAAAACCTGAAAATATGGGGCAATTAGTAGGGTGCTTGCAAGGCATGGCAGAAGCCTGCGAAAAATTAGAATATCCGGTCGTTTCCGGCAATGTTTCTCTTTACAACGAAACCAATGGCGTAAGTATTCAACCAACTCCGGCTATTGGTGGGGTAGGCTTGCTTAAGGATGTGTCGCGCCATTGCGGTCTGGCGATAAAAGAAGTTGGACTAGACCTTATTGTAGTAGGCGCCACCAAAGGTCATTTGGGTTCATCACTTTACCTTCGAGAAATTCTTGGACGGGAAGAAGGTGCACCCCCACCGGTGGATTTACACGTTGAACAACTTAACGGTAGTTTTGTGCGCAACTGTATTCGCACTGGCAATGTCGCCGCATGCCACGATATTTCGGATGGCGGACTATTAGTAGCCTTAGCCGAAATGTGTATGGCCGGTGGCATAGGCGCTTCCATCACTTTACCGCCCACTCTGCCCGCCCATGGCTATGCTTTTGGAGAAGATCAGGCGCGCTATGTTCTGGCCGTAGCACGAGGCCATAGCGATGCGGTGATTGAGGAAGCCACTATGAATGAGATAGCCACCATGCGTTTGGGAGTCACCGGTGGCGACACTCTTGAAGTGGCAGGTTTAATGAAAGTAGCCATAACAGAATTATGCACAAAAAATGAAGCATGGCTGCCAGAATACATGGCAACGGCCTTATAATTTCATTCCAACCAGCGCTTTATTGCATTGCACGGGTGAATATATTGAGAAATTGATACCGATAGGGATGCACCGCTTTGCCAACATCTTCGCGATAGTCGTGCGGGTTGTGCGTGCGGGCAGTATCCCGAAACTGCTCTGCATCCATACGCTGTGGCTTTGCCGGATCATCCGCCGCCACTTGCTTTTCGGCCTCGCGTTGATAATACGATTTTCCATGAACTTCAGGTTTAGGCGCGCAGCCAAACATTACCCCTACCCCAATAAACATTGCAATATACCCTGTAGTTTTCACATCTATTCCTTTTTCACACTTACGGGTTGCCGGTCATCGCCAATGGCCACAAACACAAAATGTCCCTCTGTTACTTTCAAGCGCGCACCATCCAGCTTACGCTCCACATAGGTTTCTACATGCACCGAAATGCTGGTATTGCCTGTTTTAGTTACAGTAGCATGGCACTCCACACAATCGCCTACAAATACTGGCTTGTGAAATACTACATCATCCATTGCCACCGTTACCACGCGAGTGCCGGCACGTTTGCGGGCGGCAATGCCACCGGCCATATCCATCATACTTAAAATCCAGCCGCCAAATATATCCCCGTCGGAATTGGCATCCTTGGGCATGGCAATCACTTTAATGGCGGGATCAGTGCTTTGTGCGGCGCGCATGGCTGTCTTTCGTGGTTAGCGGTTGATTCGCAGGGGCAATATAGTTTATAACCTAAAGCTGGAGGATAACAGCTATGGCGATGACAGCAACAGAAATTGAAACTTATATCCGTACCGCATTTCCCGATGCGCAAATCGAATTGGTGGATCTGGCCGGAGATAACGACCATTTTCAAGTGACCATCCTTTCGAATGCATTTGAAGGGAAGTCGCGGGTGCAGCAACATAAAATGGTTTTTTCTGCATTGCAGGGCAATATGGGCGAAAAACTCCATGCACTGGCTGTCAAAACCGGTCCGTTACCTAATTAAGCCCACGAGGCATCAAGGAGAATACAATGAGCGATAATTTAGTAGTTGATCAAATCAAACGTGATATTGGCAATAATGATGTGGTGCTATACATGAAAGGCACCAAAGATGCGCCTATGTGCGGGTTTTCTGCGGTTGTAGTGCAGATCATCGACCGTTTAGGAATAAAGCAGTTTAAAGATATCAATGTGCTGGCCGATCCCGAGTTGCGCGAAGGCATTAAAGCCTTTACCGAATGGCCAACCATTCCGCAGCTTTATGTCAAAGGTGAATTCATTGGCGGCTGCGATATCATTCGCGAAATGTTTGAAAGCGGCGAGTTAGAGCAACTGCTCACCGATAAAGGCGTAGAGCGCGCAGCATAAATAAAATATTTCACCATATAAAAACGCCGCCTCCAGTGGAAGCGGCGTTTTTTTTGTAACCAGTCAAACTTAGCGCGAATAATATTCGATCACGAGGTTTGGTTCCATCATTACCGCATAGGGTACTTCAGCTAATAACGGCACACGATTATATTTGGCCGAAAGCTTTTTCTCATCAAATTCGATATATTCAGGAACATCGCGTTCTGGGTTTTGTACGGCATCCAGCACGATTGTAAGGTTTTTAGAACGTTCGCGTACGCTCACTTCATCCCCAACCGACAAGCGGTAGCTGGCGATGTTTACGCGTTTGCCATTCACCATAACATGGCCATGGTTCACAAATTGACGTGCAGCGAATACGGTAGGTACAACACCCATGCGATACACAAATGCATCCAAGCGGCTTTCGAGCAGACCAATAAGGTTTTCACTGGTATCACCCTTGCGACGCGATGCTTCATCATAGGTTTTGCGGAATTGCTTCTCGGTAATATTACCGTAATAGCCTTTCAGGCGTTGTTTTGCCTTGAGCTGTAGACCATAATCCGAAACTTTGCGGCGGCGGTTCTGGCCATGTTGACCTGGGCCGTAGTCGCGTTTATTCACAGGGTCTTTTGCGCGGCCCCAAAGGTTTTCGCCCAAACGGCGGCTGATTTTGTACTTTGCAGCGATTCTTTTTGACATTATAAACTCTCTTTCAATCCATCGCTTAACATTAGCTAACAAGCCTTATGCCTGCTAGCATCGCGCATATTAAGATTGATCCTATGCGCGTGGGAGTGAATGAATATACTGATTGCGAGCGTTGTGTCAAACAACTATTGGAGTTTTTGCTCTAAAATCATCATTTTAAAGAAAGAAATTTGCTAAATGCGCGCTGAGGATTGTTATACTCGGTGTGATGGGCCTTGCGCTTCCCGGTCACGGATGACTTGCTCTGCCCAACGGTCAATGTTTTCTGGTGGCTTTTCGCCCATTGCTTCATAAATCTGAGCCATCAAACCGGCCACGTTTTCCTGTTGGCTTTCTCTGCTTATGGGCGTATGTTCGCCCGCGTCAGCAACCTGTTGTGCATTATTTTCTTCTTGCATAACTTCGCCAACCTGCTCTTGAACGGTGGCGTTTTCTTTATTAGCTTTGTGTTTTTTATAGGCCTTTTCCAGGAGCTTACCACCTACATAAGCCGTAGCTACCAAAGAGATTTTTGGATGGTTGATGATAATATTTCCGGTGACATTAATAGTTTTTCCAACCAGCCCCAAAGCCCCATTGGCTGCGCCGCCGCCTGCGCGTCCGGTTGCACCAATCAGCTTGCCCGCTTCGCCGCCTACCGCACCTGCGGCTTTTCCTAAAGTCTTCAGACCTTCGGCGATTTCACCTGCGCCCGATTTTTTATCTTTAGCCATGGTCATGCTCCATTATTTTATACGCGTGTCATATCTGCACTATTGCCTGCTTTGCGCTGTGCGTCTGTGGTTCGTGCTTGCCAGCTTTCTTGTGCGGGTGCGGCTGCTTGTGCAGGCACATTTCCAACATGCGATTGATTCATTTGTCGGGTGAGGTTGGTTACTTCATCCATTGCCTCTTGCGATAAACCACTGGCGCGTTGCTTAGGTTGGGTTGCATTAGCGCGGGTTTGTGCCACGGTGGGTGCAGCCCCTTTTTGCTTCTCTGGCGGAGCGGGCTGCTCTGCGTCTTTTCCGCATTCCAATGCATTATCGGTAATTTGGTCGCCATTAGGTTTGGGACGGGTGAGTAACCCGCGAACGGCACCGGCCACACCGCCAAGACTCATACCGCCTATGGCACCGCCTACCGACCCTGCAAGCGCAAACGAGGCCATGCCCACCAATAGGTTGGCGGAGCCCATCGTCATGACATTGGCGGTAACGAATAATGCGCCTACTCCAATAGCGGCACCAGCGATTGCGCCCACGCGTGCGCCCGTGCGTATTCCCATTTTGATACGCTGGGTCACATGTGCGGCTTGGTTACCGGTTTTTTGGAATATGTTCTGAGGCATGAAAACACGAACTTTCTATAATTTTATTGCACCATAGGAGAGCCTGGATGTGTGGCCTTGATGACTCTCGCTACGTGTTTTCCCTCGCCGATATCTGCATCTGCTTCTTGGGGCGGGGTTGTTTGCGCAGGTTCCTGCTCAGTGGCTTCTCGTGCCATTAATACGCGTCCTGCATGTGTATCTGCCAATTCTTCTGGGCTCACCTCGAAAACACGGTTTGGTTTTTGCGGTTCTTCTACACCTTCCGCCTTATCCTGCTCTGGCTGCTGCGAAGGTTGGGGAATAAGACGCATACCCTCTTCGTTAGTTTCGTCCTTGCTACGATCAAACATTGCTTTTACTTTTTCAAGTAACGGGCCAAATCCATCGCTGGCCACCATTCCCCCAGCGGCGGCTGCACCGCCAAGCCCAATAGCACCAATTACGGCGCCTGATACTCCGCCATTTGCTAATCCGGTCAAGGCGCCCACAACCAACCCAGCGGCACCCAAACCCAGTGTTCGGGTGGTTGAGCTTTCGGGTAGTGTTGGTTTATCCTTGGTTTCGGTCATAGCTTGCCTTCAACGGTTTGATTGTTTAAACGTGCCGGCCACCAGGTTGTCTTGTAGACTGGCCACCATTGACAGGTGGTGTAGAAGGAGGAGGACTAGCATTTACAGTATCTCCCGTAGTTTTTCCGTGAGCATCCTGAGCACGTGAGGCTTTTTTTGCAAGCATAGCTGCTTTTTTTGCTGCCTGTTCGTTTATAATAGTAGCACCTGTGGGCTTATCAGCGTGTTTGCCACTAGACTGAGGCGTTGCCGTGCCACGATCTGTGGGGACATCGCTGCCGCCACCAAAAATACCTTTATCGCCAGATTCACCACCAACTACATTTTGGGCAGTTTCCCTAGCTTTACTCATTCTCCGCTTATGAAATTCACTTTCTGCACGACTGACCGCAGCGGCCTGTTCTGCTTCAGCCCTTATCGCAACACCTTTTTGCTCTTTACCAATAGCGGCAAGTTCACGGCGATTATCTTGGTTCATCAGCTGCTCTGGCTGCACTAGAACGCGTCCGTCGCGCTCCGCGCCAATTTTGTGCTTAGTAGCGGCGTCAAGCATGGCAGACCCCTCACGAATTTTAGCCAAATCGCCCGATCCACCCAATTTGTTTGCATGCTTGTTCATTTGATCGCCAAAGTTTTTCAATGCTTTTTGCACGTCTTTTCTCGCCAAATCTTCTTTCGGAATTTCAAAGGAAAGAACCCCCTTGTCATCCACCTTAATGCTATTCTGTAACACTTTAGGAATACTAGGGCGGTTTCCGTTATTCGCTTGGAGTGACGCGGTAGGGTCGTCCTTTGGTGGTCGGGCACTTCTGGATGAATCCCCACGCTCACCATAATCATTCGATTGATCTTGCGTTTTATCACTAAACCCGAATTTATCGGCCAAAAACTTTTTTGCAGAAGTACCGGTTAACACGGCTGCCACAAGCCCTCCAGCTAGCTCACCAAGACCTAAGCCACTGCTCTGCTCTTTGCTTTCGCTTCTCTGATGAGATTGTGCTTTTTCTTGTTCTGGCCCATCACGACCTAAGAGTTTATCCACCGGACGCCCAATCATACCGCCGCGATTTGACCCGGTAATGCCAGTTGCTGTTTCTTTTGCCCAACGTGCGAAACCCGCAGCCGCCATCACACCACCAACTGCCAGACCTCCCACAGCCATCGCCCCTGCCACGCTTATGCCTATGGGGCCAGTGAGTGCTACGCCAATTGCTAAGCCAATTCCGGTTGCGCCTGCGCCCAGAACCCCACCTCGCAGCCCGTTGCCCACGGTGCTATTGAGGAGGCCTTGCTTGTGCTTAGCAATCATGTCGAACATAGCCATAGTAAAATACCCTTTGGTTTGGTTATTTATGCGCTGGTGCATAAAATCTACGTGCAGAGAATCTTCTCTACAGAATATAACGTAGCATAATTGTAACCCAAACACGGTTTACAACAAGTTAAAGTTTTATGACAAACCCTATAAAACGCAAGATCTCTGCCTAGTGTGGCCAAGCAGAATGTCGGCAACTCGGCGTAGAAATTATCGCCCTCGCACGGTAGCATCTCGTCCGGCAGATTGTGCAGTAGAAGGTGTCTAGCTAGACGCAGCCGTAATTGCAGCTTTGGCAGACGCCGCAGCAGTTTTAAGATCGGTTGGCGGCATTTCAGAAACAGGCTTTGAGGGCGATGTATCCTTGGGTGCAACACCATCTTGCGCTAAAGAACGGCCGCGCCCCTGCGCCCGAACCTTATCTTGTGCTGGCGCTTCAGGAGATTTCTTAGCCTCCTCAGCCTCTTCCTTATCAATTCTCCTCATTGTCTGCACACCAAAAAGACCTCCTAATGCCCCAGCAACTATTGGTGCAGCAGAGCTAATTCCGCTTGCCATAGACATTTCAGCCGCAGCTGCTCCAGCCGCAGCCATTTCCACACCAAAGGTGCCTACCATACCGGCGGTAATACTCGAAGCGGCAACGCGCATAAAGTTTGCTACAGAACCTGGTTTTTCGGCCATTTTTTACCTTTTGGTTTATTTAAAGATACAAAGTATCTGCTTCAAATTATTCAGTCTATTATATCAATAGCGCTAAAGGAATTATACAAATAGTTACCTACTTCGGCTTTGATCATTGTTGGGGCCTGCCTGAGACTGCTGTGCATTAGCCGGGGGTGGAGCGACTCGGCTTGCCCCAATATCAGGCGCACTTGCTGTATCTCTCAGCGTTCGTGCCGCTTGTGTATATTCTGAAGGGGGTATATCTGTAACACGCGTTTGAGCACGCGTTGGCGGCGCGGGTTGCTGTGACAATTCGGGCTCCATAGCTTTTTTAGCCCCACGTGTACGAAACTCAGCCGCAGTTTCAGCGCTATGGGCATTTATGCTTTTTTTGAAACCGACATTAACTACGGCAGCTAAGCCTCCCGCACACGCAACTAATGGCATTGAACTGGTTAACAGCTCTGCCCCACCACCGCCTATAAGCGCGGCTGAGGATGCCCCTGCACCCAAAATAGCTCCATTCACTGCGGAAGTTACTGTTTGAGCCGCATTTCCCACAGCTTTAAATTTATCGCCTATAGACATTGTGCCGCCACTTTATTGCTGTAAGATTACCCTCGGCCAGGCCCACCAGGCGCTGGTCTTCCCTGAGGTGGAGTCTGCGGCGCCTGCCCTGCAGAAGGAGGAGGGCTAGAACTCGGAGCTACTACACTTTTAAGAGTATTAACAGCATCCTTCACCTGTCCATTAGCAGCGACCTTCTGCGCAGACTGTGTAGGTGGCGCTACGGTCGCGCCTCTCTCTGGCACTGACACAGATCTATCTTGCACCCTCTCTGGTTGCGGAGGAGTCATTTCCGGTGATGCTGAAGGAGAATCGGGGGCTGCATTGGCTGCGTTACTTAACGCCTCATTGCTTTGTTTGCTTTTATGTTTATGCATAACATTTGCGGTCAAGGTTCCCGCAATCATTGCAGCTCCAGCCATAAGCGCTACAGGCGCTGCAGGTCCCAACATTGCAGCGCCTAAAAATCCTCCTACTACTATGGTAGAAGCCATCAGTCCCGCTGTGACACTTTGGGTTAAATTATTAAATTTATCCCAACCACTCACTTCTTGTGCATCAGCCACAGTATTTTCCTTCGTTTGTTATGAGCGCAAATTATAGCAATATTCGTTTAACAAAGTATTAAAATTTAATTACATTGCCACTTCGCGCATCACTAAACTATGAATTTCTTAATAGGTTCAACCGGCAGAGCGTCCCTCATCGCCTGATATCCGATTTTGCAGCCGCGCTACAAAGCCTTTTTTCTCATCGGATGCAGGCATGTTGTTTGGCGGGGCTTTGCCTTCGCCTCGCGTCTGGGCATGGGCGCGTTGGACGTCTTCGGCACTACCAGTTGATACACCCGCTTTTTTCAATTGATACGCATGGGCTGCCGCGCCGGCGCCCGCTCCGGCTAATGCGCCTACACCTGCCACCGCTGCCGCTCTGCCCGCTTTTTGCATGCGGGTGCGTTCTTGCTCGGGCGCATCGGGCGTGGGGTCTTCTTGCATAGGAGGCGGCGCTGTTGGTGAATCCTTGGGAGGCGCATCCTTGTCTGGCGCAACAGGCGCTGGCCCATCGTTAATGGGAGCGTCTTTAGTTGGAGCATCTGGTTGCGGGGTAGGCGGCACAATATCCGGCTCTTTCAGCGGCTCGGACATGTCTTTATCTTTTGCATAATAGCCACGGCGGAAAATGCCGTTATATGTGCCGACAGCCGCGCCTAAAGCGCCGCCAACCAACGCGCCAGCAACACCACCGGCATATTTACCAACTTGCCCTGCAATGGCGCCGCCAACCACCGTGGCCGCAGCCACAAGTGCTATGCTGCCTACAAGGGGTGCTAAACCGCCTAATGCCCCTGCAGCTACTCCGGCGGCAACAAAGCCACTCAAAAAGTTGGCCGAAACCAAACCGCTGGCGATTCCTCCCGTAATCATACCAATATTCTGCCCAACTTTCGAGCCGCCCAGAATGCCGGAATAATCACTTAAAAAAGATCCCGCCGCGCTTTTTTTCTTCGGGTCGTTTTCGCGATAGCCGTCCGAGAATTTTTCGTTTGTGTCCACACGTCCGCGTATGCCGTCTTCAAAGCCCATAAAGGCTCCGCGTAT
>JAKUPQ010000067.1 GCA_022450665.1 Alphaproteobacteria bacterium
AAAGACTCGCTCAAAACAAGTCCGTTCATGTCGCCGCACATAGTGGAAACTACGGTGAACTCAGAAAGCGAGCTGGCACGTTAACTATACGTATTTTTGTTATGCATATGTTTGCGCAGCAACGTGGCGTTTTTCTGATTAGCTTTCCAGCCAAAATCGAATAAATCACCTACCAGTGGCACTAAACCTACAAGCCAATCGATAAACATGTTCCATATCATACGTGTTTTTAAGTACCATGGTGCTTTGAGTTTATGCGCTTCGTAAATAATATACGATGAAAGCGCCGCACTCAGCGTATCCCCTACCCCCGGTAGCAGGCCTAACATACCGTCAATACCGATATGATAGCCCGTTCCAGGAACGCGCCATTTATTATCTAGCAGTTCCGCCAATTTCTCGACGCGCTGCATTCTCTCGGCATGTTCAGGCATATAAGTATATGTTGTATTTGCTGTGTTTTCCATTCTCACCTCTTTTCTGTTATATTATGGCAAAAGCTGATATAAATACGCTATATGGCGAATTGCTCTTTTTTGCGCAATTTATATATTCAAACGCTGGGTGAGCTTATGTCTAATGCAACCAATCCATTTTGGCCTACCATCAGGCGTAGTACACGTGGGCGCTGCCCAAAATGCGGGGATGCGCCGCTTTATAAAAGCTATTTAAAACCTGTAGATAACTGCGCCGCATGCGAAGAACCCATTGGGCATATTCGCGCCGATGATGGCCCCGCATGGCTTACTATTGTGTTGGTAACCCATATCATCGCCCCTGTCTTGCTAGTGCTGTTACCCGGTAACAACTGGCCAATTTGGCTTGTTTTTGCCATTATTATAGTCCCTACTCTCGCCTTAATGCTGATATTATTGCCCCTATGCAAAGGCTTTTTTATCGGCATGATCTGGCGAAGCGGCTGCATTGGCGCCGAAAACTGAGCAGAAGCACACAAGCCTGACTCTATACTACTGCTTTAGATACAGTGGCGTGCCCGGAGGGATTCGAACCCCCGACCGTCTGCTTAGAAGGCAGATGCTCTATCCAGCTGAGCTACGGGCACGCATGGTATTGGTATTACCAGAGCAGAATAAAGCTGGCAATTTTAATGTGATAAAAATCTTTTGTTCATCCATTAATTCTGACGGTATAAAGAATTTATAAATTATTTTGCCCTCGCCCCTTGAAGCCACATCAAACACACCTTATATATGCCCCACCAATGAGTTTTGCTGGTGTATCGCTTACTTAACCGTCTGCATACTGCCAGTATGAATAACCATTACCTGTAATTAAACGCTAACTAGGGAGTAACCCATGAAAATTAGACCGTTACACGATCGCGTCATTGTTAAACGCGTTGAGCAAGAAGAAAAAACTGCTGGAGGAATCATTATTCCTGACAGCGCCCAAGAAAAACCCATGCAGGGCGAAGTATTGGCTGTTGGCTCTGGCTCTCGCAACGAAACCGGTGCTATTGTGCCATTAGACGTTAAAGCCGGCGACATTGTGTTGTTTGGCAAATGGTCTGGCACCGAAATCAAGCTTGATGGTCAGGAACTTTTAATCATGAAAGAATCCGACATCATGGGCATTGTTGACGATGCAAAAGCAAAAATTGCTGCGTAACCTTTCAACCCTAAACCTATTATTATAGACATTCAGGAGAATACTATGTCCTCTAAAGAACTCCGTTTTGGTACGGAAGCACGTGAACAGATTTTGCGCGGCGTTGATATCCTCGCAGATGCTGTTAAAGTTACTCTAGGCCCTAAAGGCCGTAACGTAGTGATTGAAAAATCCTTTGGCGCTCCCCGTATCACCAAAGATGGCGTTAGCGTTGCTAAAGAAATCACCCTTTCCAACAGATTTCAAAATATGGGCGCACAAATGGTGCGTGAAGTTGCAAGCAAAACTAACGATGTTGCTGGCGATGGAACCACTACTGCTACTGTTTTGGCGCAAGCGATCGTTCGTGAAGGCACCAAAGCTGTTGCTGCCGGCCTGAACCCAATGGATCTTAAACGCGGTATCGACCTTGCTGTTAGCACTGTGGTTGCAGATATCAAATCGCGCTCGAAAGATATTTCTTCTCAAGATGAAGTGGCGCAAGTTGGTACTATTTCTGCTAATGGCGACAAAGAAATCGGCACCAAAATTGCTGAAGCCATGAAGCGCGTAGGCAAAGAAGGCGTTATCACAGTTGAAGAAGCAAAAGGTTTGGAATTTGAAGTAGACGTAGTAGAAGGCATGATGTTTGATCGTGGCTACCTCTCTCCTTACTTTGTGACCAATAGCGAAAAAATGACGGTAGAGCTGGAAAATCCATTTATTCTATTGTTCGACAAAAAACTCACTGGCTTGCAGCCTATGTTGCCTTTGCTTGAGTCTGTTGTGCAGTCACAGCGTCCATTGCTGATTATCGCTGAAGATGTTGAAGGCGAAGCGTTGGCTACCTTAGTAGTAAACAAGCTGCGCGGTGGCCTCAAAGTTGCTGCTGTTAAAGCTCCGGGTTTTGGTGATCGCCGCAAAGCAATGCTCGAAGATTTGGGCATATTGACCGGTGGCCAGATTGTTTCGGAAGAGCTGGGCGTTAAACTTGAAGGCGTAACCCCAGACATGCTGGGTAGCGCGAAAAAAGTGGTTATCACCAAAGACGAAACCACCATCGTAGATGGCGCTGGCACTAAAGAAACCATCGAAGCACGTTGCAAACAAATTCGTGCGCAAGTAGAAGAAACTACTTCGGATTACGACAAAGAAAAGCTTCAGGAGCGTCTCGCTAAGCTTTCCGGCGGTGTTGCTGTACTCAAAGTTGGCGGCTCTACCGAAGTTGAAGTTAAAGAACGTAAAGACCGTGTTGACGATGCACTTCATGCTACCCGCGCTGCGGTAGAAGAAGGCATTGTTCCTGGTGGCGGCACTACCCTGCTCTACGCTTCACGCGCACTCGACAACCTGAAAGTCACTAACGACGATCAGCGTGCGGGCGTTAACATTGTGAAACGTGCATTACAGGCTCCGCTTCGCCAAATCGCAGAAAATTCTGGCGTTGACGGTGCAGTGGTTGCAGGAAAACTGCTCGAAAGCAAAGATCCTAACTACGGATTCGATGCGCAAAACCTTGAATATGTCGACATGATCAAAGCCGGTATTATTGATCCGACCAAAGTAGTGCGCACTGCATTGCAAGACGCCGCTTCGGTATCCAGCTTGTTGATTACGACAGAAGCAATCATTACCGATAAGCCCGAAGAAAAATCCTCTGCCGGTGGCGCTGATGCCATGGCCGGAATGGGTGGAATGGGCGGCATGGGTGGAATGGGCGGCATGGGCTTCTAAAAGTCAACACGCCAGACATCTATGTTTGACAAAAAAAGCCG
The DNA here is from genome assembly GCA_022450665.1 of Alphaproteobacteria bacterium. Taxonomy (GTDB): domain Bacteria; phylum Pseudomonadota; class Alphaproteobacteria; order Rickettsiales; family VGDC01; genus JAKUPQ01. Next base: position 3,384 of record JAKUPQ010000067.1, read on the forward strand.
TGGAGCATTGCTCTGCGGCTTTTTGTCATAAAACTTTAACAGCAAGCTATGTTTAATTTTGCGGTAAAACATGCTATTATTTACTTGCTACCATGTAAATTGGGCCTTTTGCCCCCTGCGGAAAGCAGTAAATGAGCGATAATAGCAAAGACATACAGCCCCCTAAATTAGCGGATTTAAAATCTGCCGCCGAACCTACTGGCAAACAAAAATTTGCCAATTTCTTTGGGCTGGGCTATGGAGGAAATACCGCTGTTTCTGTGGCAACGGTAAAGCTTGCGCGCAAGTTAATGCCTGATGTATTGGAAAAATGGGAAAACCATTACGCCGATAAATACATGGCGCGTAAGGTTAAAAAAACAATTGATCCTATTGCAGATAAAATTGACGATGAATCGCGTCAGGCCATTGAAAAACAGCTAGAAAAAGAAGCAAAAGAATATGGCAAAAAAACTGTAGATAGCCGCCTACTAAGCACTGGTGGCTTTGCTATGCTGCCATTTCAATCTGCCAAGCAAATTCATGATTATGGCACAAACATCGCCCCACATGTTGAAGGATTCCGCCAAGAATGCACCCAGCTTGGCATGGATGCAACGCAAACCGAATCCGCCCTGCAAAGCGCCATTGACCAACAGCGTAGCCAGTTGCAAATTGGCGACAAAAAAGGCGCGAACATACTTAACGGCGCTTTAGAAAAACCCGAATTCAGCCCTCTTGGCCCTGCTGCTAAGGATGACCTGCCTAAATGGATTGTTGGGCGCTGCATTGCGCTAGGCGCTGCATTTACATCGCAAAGCATCGTGGATGATCGCTTTCAAAGCCCCAAAGATGCCGTGGATAACATGCTTGCTAAGGTTGTAACCCGCATTGCGCATCCTACAGGATACAACCAAAAGCCAGCAGAAAATGCAGCATTTGCTGAAGAACAAGCCAATAATACCGCCACACCAGGAGTTGATCCGAAAATTCATGATATTGTGCGTATGGTGACTACCGATGCCTATATGACAAGTGTTGCAATTGCCACGCATATGGGCAGCATGAGCTTGTGGGATAAAAAAGCACCTGCGGTTACCCAAGGCTATAAAAACCTCGCGGCAAAATTAGGCAAGCCATCCGGCCCCGAAGTCTGAACGCTTTTGTCGTGGATACCATGTTTTATCATTGCGTTACATGGCTTAAACGCTATGCTGTACTCTGCGTATGTTGTTCACAAAAACCGGTGTATAATTCATGGATCATTTCTGGAGCCAGAGAAGTTCGGTCACCCGTGATTTTACGCTATTATCTATTGTTATTGTGTTTATCGCACTGCTTACCTCTGTATGGGTAACTTACGAAACCTATATCGACCAATCACAAAAAGTTACCACAGAAATTGAACAGGAAGCTATCCGTATCGAACGGGGTATGAATGGCGAAATTACACGCGCATCGTATTTGCTTGAAGCAATTGGCCGCCAAATAATACAGCGCGGCACTATTGATAAAACCGTCATCGCTCAGATGCTCCGCTCTTTTGATACCAGCAGCGATTATTACAGCGTCTTTCTTTGGGTAGATGAAGACTTGAAAGCAGTCACTTCCAGCCGTCAGGGAGTTTTAGAAACCCCTATAAATTTCTCAGATCGCATTTATATCCAAAAATCAAAAATAGAGCCGTTCAAGATTCAGGTAGGCAAGCCTATCGAAGGGCGCGTATCAAATAAAATGGTTATCCCTTTGGCAATGGGGCTTACCGATTATACCGGAAAATACATTGGTTCTGTTACGCTCAGCATTGATTTGCGCTCACTAACAGATTTAGTGCAGGAATTTGTGCGCAACAAAGATGTAGGCTTTGCTATTTTAAGCGACGAGCTAAAAGTTCTATCCAGCGATGAGACCGCTCAGCATGCGTTAGAACCTGAATATGTTATTTCTAAAATGAGTCTCCGCAAACCTTCTCAAGGCACTGCCGGAGCTGTAACTATGCCTAATTTGGTTTCCAGTAACCGCATATTTTCTTATTATCGTTATCCTGCGCATTCTCCATACATAATTCTAACGCTATATGCAAACGAGTGGAACGCACTCAATCGGCTGATAATACCGCGATTAATGCAACTAATTTTGGTCGCTGCATTTTTGGTTTCACTGTTGTGGCTGGTACGTTTTAGGGTCATTTATCCTGTGCAGACTTTGGCTGATATAGCAGCAGAAATCGCACGCGGTAAAACCAAAATTGATGTGCCTCATGCCGGACCATCAGAAATTACCCATCTTAGCCGCCAACTTGAAAATATTATTAATTACATCAGTGAGCGCAAACGCATTGAAGAAGAATTGGTTGCGAAAGTATTGGCGCTTAAAACCGCAAAAGATATCGCCGAGATAAGCGATCAGGCAAAAATGGAAATCTTGCGCTCACTACGGCAAGAAATTTTTCCGGCATTAGAACAAGTATTAGGTGCCAGCAATATTCTGCATGAACAGCCCTATGGTGATATCAAAATAAAAGAATATAAAACATCCATTAAAAAACTCGACAATGCCAGTTCGCATTTAGCTGAAGTTGTGCATGAAGTATTTGAATTTCCCAAGCTTATGGTGATGGAGCCATTACTTACACGCAGGCCTGTAGATGTTGCATCGATATTGCACAAATGCGTGGTACTCATGTCTGCCACGTTGCAACGCGAAGAAGTGGAAATTCATATAAAAACACAAGAAAATCTGCCAAAACTAGCCATAAACGAACTGCATCTAATACATGTGATAATGCAGCTATTAGTGGCATGTATTCGCTCAATACCCGCAGGAGGAGAGCTTACCATTGAGGCCGCCCTTGAGGAAAGCGGAGCACAGTCAGAATTTGTTATTATGTTCAAAGATAATGGTACAGGACTTGACACCCAGCATATTGGACAGTTATGGCGCGCTAGCGATCCTGTTTATCGTGGCTCTAAGCCCACTATGGTAGACGAAGATCGCGTCAGCAGTGTGAATGCGATTACTTTATCTAAAAAGATTATCAGCTTGCATAACGGACACATGACTATGCAAAACCCACCGGGCAAAGAAGCAATAATATCGATTTATTTTAAACAATGATGCTGTTATGTCATAATTATGTAATGAATATGTGCTACCTGTAATAACAATCGTACACTCCTAAATTTACAGTTGCACATAAATCATGAATGACAGTCTATCCAAACGTTCGCTGTACCCTGAATCTGGAACTACACCGCCGCAGTCGGCTTACTCAGGTGAAGACACCAGTGCCATTTCTAGCCCGCCTGCATCCATTACTTCTAGTTTATTAGCCAGGCGCACAGTTAATAGCATAGCACCAGATGCGGAAGGTGCTACACTGCCGGTCAATCGCGAAAATTTAAGCAGTGTAGATACCATTAAACAGCATTTTGATGATGCTAAAGATAATTTCACCCATCAACATGCTGCCAAAGGTTCGGATGTCCCGCCAATTACGCCACAAGTCACTGCACAGGCAGAACGGCTTGGTGTGGCACTACATGATGGTAAAGTGGCGTTAAATACTATTTCACGCGCCACTTCCCCGCAAGAAGGTCAAACCACGCCAAGCACTGAGCAAGTTGCCACAGCAACCAAAGTGTTGAGAAATAGCATGCGTGTCATGGGGGTAGATCCTCAATCCGAGCCTTCACCTGCCAAGTCGGCATTATCTAAAGTATTGACAGAAGCCAAACCGCATGCAGGTCAGCCACTGCCACGCCCAACAAATACTATTGCCCCCCCTCCTCCAACTCCACCCGTAAACGGGCCAGAAAGTCGGGGAAAAGAGCGATGAATTACCGAGACTCTAACTAAGTATATGAAACCCTGAGGCATTGTCTCAGGGTTTTGTATTTATGGCTTAATCATTAAATTTATTATTGCGTGGGAATCCTACTGGCGGAATCTTTCCTACACTGCCGCGACGTCCCAGCCAATAGGTCAGATCCGTTTCGGTGCGAGTGCGGCTTTCGCCTTGTGGCCACGATAGGCCATCTACACCATTAAATATTTTCACATCCGACATACCGCCATTTTTATACTTTTGTAGCGCAACGCCCTGCCCGCGCTTCATTTCTGATATTTCCGACACATCAAAAATCAGCAATTTACGGTTCTGTCCAATTACGGCAATTTTATCGCCAATGAGGGATTTGCAGATAATCGCTTTGTGCTTGGGAGGCACGTTTAACACTTGCTTTCCACCGCGTGTTTGGGCAAGCACATCATCTTCAGACACTACAAATCCTTTACCTGCGCTGGATGCCAGCAACAGCTTACGCCCCGGCTCATGGACGAACATTTCCATTACATCCTCATCATTACCCAGATCAATCATCAAGCGCAACGGCTCGCCATGCCCCTTGCCTTTAGGAATTTTATCGCATGCAATAGTGAAAAACTTACCCTCTGACGAAAAAACTAATAGTTTATCAGTGGTTTTTGCCTGAATCACAAAGCCTTCTTCATCGCCCTCTTTATATTTAGCATCCGACACATCATCTGTGTGCCCTTTAAGGGCGCGAATCCACCCCATATTTGAGCATAAAATGGTAATCGGCTCTTTTTCGACAAAAGCTTCAATTGTGATATTAATATTGGCAGGAGTATCGCCCATACGTGTACGGCGCTCACCAAGTTTGGTGGCTTGGCCAAAGCGCTTTTTGATATCTTTTATTTCATCGTTAATCACTGTCCAGCGGCGGTCTTCAGAAGCGAGAATATCTTGCAAATCTGCTTGTTCTGCACTTAATTTATCATGCTCGCTCTGAATTTCTATTTCTTCCAAGCGGCGCAGACTACGTAGTCGCATGTTCAAAATCGCTTCCACCTGTACATCGGTCAGCTTCCACTTTTTCATCATCAGCGCTTTTGGTTCATCTTCCTCGCGGATAATGCGTATTACCTCATCCAGATTAAGATAGGCAATCAGCAAGCCTTCCAGCACTTCCAGACGGTGGGCGATTTTTGATAAGCGGTAATTAGTGCGGCGAACCAGCACTACATGGCGATGATCTAAAAACGCCTGTAGCACTTCTTTTAAGTTCATAACCCGTGGCACACTATCGGCACCAAGTACATTCATGTTCAGATTAAAACGCGATTCCAGCTCAGTCACTTTGAACAGCGATTCCATCAACATTTCTGGGTCTACGCTGCGGGTTTTTGGCTCTAGCACCACGCGCATATCTTCTGCAGATTCATCCCGAATATTGCCCAAAAGCGGCAGTTTCTTAGCTTTATATAACTCGGCAATTTTCTCTATCAAACGCGATTTTTGTACCTGATAAGGAATTTCAGTAATGATAATCTGATATAAACCGTGGCTTAATTGCTCTTTTTCCCAAGTTGCGCGCACGCGCATGGATCCGCGACCAGTTTCATAGCATTTTAATATATGCTCTGCGGATTCTACTAATTCGCCGCCCGTAGGGAAATCTGGCCCGGGCATGCGGCGCATCAGCGTTTCTATGGCACAATCCGGTGACTTAATCAAATGCTGTAGCGCATCGCATATTTCCCCCACATTATGCGGTGGTACGCTTGTTGCCATACCCACGGCAATACCTTCTGCACCATTTGCCAACAAATTTGGAAATGCCGCCGGCAAGACAATAGGCTCCTCATCTTCACCATCATAGGTAGAACGAAAATCTACGGTATCTTCATCCAGCCCGTCAAGCAACGCCATGGCAACCGCAGTTAGTCGCGCTTCTGTATAACGCATGGCCGCTGCATTATCTCCATCAATGCTACCAAAATTGCCCTGTCCGTCTACCAAAGGATAACGCACGGCAAAAGATTGCGCTAAGCGCACCATGGTGTCATATACCGCCACATCGCCATGGGGGTGGTATTTACCAATCACATCACCCACCACACGCGCACATTTTTTATAGCCAGAGGATGGTTCGAGTTTCAGCAAGCGCATGGCATGGAGCAAGCGGCGATGCACAGGCTTTAGCCCGTCACGTACATCGGGTAAAGAACGCGCCATGATGGTAGATAAAGCATAGGCAAGATAGCGCTCGCCAAGGGCATCCTTGAACGCGACATTCTCTACATTCTTGTCCTTGCTGGCTTCACTCATTCTTGATGACTTTCAGTCTACTAAATCAAAAAATTCATTTAACACTACACATTATTACGCTGCAAATAACGCAGCAGCACCTTGCGAGATTCCGGTATAGCGCGCCCCTCCGGATGCAATATGCTGGACTCTAGGAAATACCCTGTCAACGCCAACCCGTCAAGCATTTGCCGCATATTGTTAGTCGTTTGCCCATCACGCAGGAATGCTGGCAATGGCAATAATCTATGCTTATACGGCTCGCCCGCCGCCGCACTCACCGCCCGCGCAGATTTTGGCGACACATATACCAATTCTTCAGACAAGCACTTTCCCGTAGCTGCACATTGGTCTAAATCCAAACCGAAACCTAAAGCATGCAATATAGTAAATTCTAAATCTACGTAGCGATAAAGCCATGTGTTTTCTTCATTCATAGAATTAATTTCATTGATCAATGCCATGAATTTACTGTATATCTCTTTTTCTTCTATACGTTCTGGCACACAGGCTGTAGCTATCTCACATGCAGCATTCACCAGTTTGAGCGCAAAGGCATTGTTCAGCAATTGCGGCATAATAGATTGTGTAAGCTCACAGCGAAGTGCCCCCAACTGGTCTTCCAGCCGCGCCTGCCAGTGCGCATGAACAATGTTACCTGATTGAAACGTGCCGCGCATTTTTTTGCTAAACACACCTTTGGCCATGCCCGCAAACAACCCGTTATTTTCAGTAAACAGGCGAATAATGGCAGATTGCTCTCCATAGCGCGATACAGAGATGATGATGCCTTCGTCATCCCATTGATGCATGGCTTAAAATTCCAGCCCTAAGTAGCGATAAATTTCTGGGTTTTCTTTCCATTTCTCGCGCACTTTGACGAATAAAAACAAATGCACCTTGCAGCCCCATAGCTGGGTAAGCTCTTTACGCGCCGCTTCACCAACCGCCTTTACTTTCTGACCGCCTTTGCCCAAAACAATAGTTTTTTGCCCTTCGCGTTGCACATAAATTATCTGCCCAATACGAATACTCCCGTTTTTTTGCTTTTCAAAAGACTCTGTTTCTACCGTGAGGCTGTAGGGCAATTCTTGATCGAGCTGCATAAATAGTTTTTCGCGTGTAATTTCAGAGGCAAGCAGCCGTTCTGAAATATCTGTCATCTGGTCTTCAGGGTAAAACCAATGGCCTTCAGGCATAGCATCTGCCAAAAACTTCTTTAAGTCTTCCACACCATCGCCATCTTGAGCTGAGACCATAAAAACATCACTGAATATGTTGATTTCATGCAATTCTTTTGTAAGAACCAGCAAATGATCTTTTTTTGCTATATCGACTTTATTCATTACTAAAATCGCTTTTTTACCCTGCTCTTTCAGTGCATCAATAATCAGGCGAGTGTTTTTGCCAATGGGGCGTGACGCATCAACTATCAACAACACTACATCCGCATCTGCAGCCCCTGACCATGCCG
>JAKUPQ010000068.1 GCA_022450665.1 Alphaproteobacteria bacterium
CTGCTGCTCAATACCAACAGCCGCTATCAGGAGCAAGATTTTAACTACAAAGCCAAGCAAATCAGCGAGCATCTGAGCGATTGGGTAATGCTGCAAGAAAACATGCTGGAAAGTTTGCGCTATGTATTTTTAGCGTCGGATTTAGTTACTCAAAAAGAATTCGCTATTGCCGCAGGACATATGCTGAACGATACAGCATATCGCAGCATTTATTGGTATCCCGCCGCCACTCAAAATCGCGTCGCCGCCAATCCACAGGCGAGCGTCACCCATGACGAGGCGTTAACACTGAATAATGCGGTGAAAGAAGCCATGAATAAGGCATTTATAGCGCAGCGCATCATCACACTTCCCGCAGGCACAATCACCGCATTTGGCAATTCAGGAGAGGCCTTGTTATTGCCCGTGATAATGCCGGTAGTAAAAAACACTAGATCTTTAGGGGTATTAGTAGCCGTTCTAGATTTTCAACACATGCGGGAAGCTTTTTTATTGCCTGCCTCCGCAGAGAATATTCGCAGTCAATTCATTCCACTATCTGAGCAGCGTCTTGGCATACCTTACGACTCCACTAAGCGCAGCTTATACTTTCAAAAACCCATACAAGTATTTGCTAAAGAATGGTTATTAACTATTGAACCAAGCCAGCGTTATATCAACACTATCCCCAATTATCTACCGTGGATTGTGTTGGGTATCGGTATTTTGATAACCGGTGCTATTGGCATATTCATGTTTCATTTGCTTGGCCGCAACGCTCAAATTGAAGAACAGGTGCGCGAGCGCACCTTTGCATTAAAACGCGCATCAGAGGCACTGCAATCACGCAGCTATGATTTAGAAAAAGCTAAGACCGCTGCCGAAAAAGCCAACTACTCCAAAAGCGAGTTTCTTGCGAATATGAGCCACGAAATTCGCACGCCCCTTAACAGCATGATTGGCATGACAGAGTTATTGCTATCAAGCGATTTGACGCCTTACCAACAAAATCATGCCAAGACGGTTATGGCATCTGCCGAAAATTTGCTGGAAATCATCAATGACATTTTGGATTTTTCCAAAATCGAGGCGGGTAAGCTTTCTTTAGAAAACACCGCCATAGATTTGCGGGCAATTGCTGAAGAAACCGTAGAGCTATTCGCCGTTCGCGCCCGTGGCTTACAAGGAAAGCTGGAATTAATCTTAGAATACGGAGCAGACCTGCCCCAGTTTGTTATTGGCGATGGTGTACGCATTCGGCAGATATTGTTTAACCTTATTGGCAACGCCATGAAATTTACCACAGAGGGGTATATACATATACGTTTCAGCAAAGCACCCTGCCCACCCGATATGAGTAATAAATTTTGTATGAAGCTGGAAGTAACAGACACAGGTATTGGCATTGCCGCTGATAAAATAAAAGTTATATTTGAGAAATTCTCACAAGCCGACAGCTCTACTACCCGCCGTTTTGGCGGCACCGGTCTGGGGCTTTCAATTTGCCGTCAACTTGCCACCATGATGCACGGCGAAATGGGTGTTGAAAGCGAACAAAATAAAGGATCAACTTTTTGGTGTACGATGGTGCTTTCTCCCGACCTAAGTAGTGAACAACAAACACCTTCACCCACCTCACTACGTGGATTGAATGTACTGCTTATAGATGATGTTGATGCCGCACGCAAAGCTATGGAATCAACTTTGCGCAGTGCAGGGCTAAGTGTGTATGGCGCCGCCTCCATTGACTCTGCCGAGATATTATTGCAGCAATCATTACCACAAAACAATGAATTGCACGCCATTATTCTCGACGAAACCCTCCCTGCACTGAACATAAAAAATCAAATAGAACATTGGCGTAGCATGAAGCAATTTGCAAATATTCCGGTGATTCTGCTGGGGTTTGGTATGCGCAAAGAAGATGTAAATCGCGCTGCACAGGCGGGATGCAATGGATTTTTGCCCAAGCCGGTTTCTGACCGTAATCTGCTGGCTATGCTGGCAAAGGTTATTCATACACCTCTGACAGAAATACAGGATATTCATAGCCTGGAAACAGAAAAATGCATTACTCCCACATCCGTAGGTTCTACCTACCCAGATTACAATAATGCGCGAATATTGTTAGTAGAAGACAGCAGCTTTAACCGTGCCTATGCATTGGAAGTGCTACAAAAAATGAATTGTAATGCCGATTATGCCGTAAACGGACTTGAAGCAGTGCAGAAAGCCACCTCAACACTATATGATATTATTTTAATGGATTGTCAGATGCCTGAGATGGATGGCTACGAAGCCAGCAGGCAAATACAGCACTTAAAAGCCCTCGGCAAAATTCCTGATACTCCAATTATTGCGCTGACCGCCAACGCTATGACAGAGGATCGTAAACTATGCTACGATGCAGGAATGCAGGATTACCTGACCAAGCCCATGCGCGTGAAGGACTTAGCCGCCATGCTCGATAAGTGGCTATCTTCTGAAAATGACAATATAAACGAAAAACATGAGGGCATAAATGCTTAATGCCATTAATTGACTGGCTGTTCATTTAATAGAAAGCACTACATCCACGCTGCACCCTTGGCTTTCATTACATTCAATCCGAATGCAACCGCCATGGTTTTCTACTACTTTTTTAGCATATGCCAACCCCGCTCCTAAGCCACGAATAGCTCCATTAGGATTAACGCGTTTAAATAGCCCCATCACCAAAAAAGCAAATTCAGGCTCCATTCCAATGCCATTATCAGTGACAATGCATCTGCATTGCTGTGGAGTGGTGCTAATAGCAACCTGCACAAGTGGCGCTGGATGATCGTTATATTTCAGCGCATTATCGAATATATGCGTAAACATCAACTCCAGTTGTGCCGGACGGGCATTGAGGGCAAGCTCCGCATTGCTCCAGCGGATGACTGCGTTTCTTTGTGCGATCAATGCCGCATTATTGCTTTTCGCTTTTTGCAGCACTGTTTCCAGCATCACGGGTTTTGGCACTTCGGTATTTTGTGCTAAATACGTATATTTTCTAATAACTTCTATGTTGGCAATCGTAGTGTTAATACACTGTACTATCGCATTATGAGCCTCTTGATTTTGCGATGCCCCATCGGCAGACAGCGTTTTGCAATGCTGCAAAGCCATACGCAAAGGGTCGCGCAAATCGTGCGACGCCGCAGCGGAAATCTGCTCCATATCTTCGTTGAAATTCCCCATCTTTTCACTCACATTTGCAACATAATATCGCCTGCTTCTCCTATGGATCGGGCAATTTCTTTTTCTATCATAAGATGCAGTTTCTCATTACTCAGCGGCGCGCATAATACGCGGTTTGCCCCCACTTTCCGCCATTTTTGCTGACGTTGTTTCCAGTCCACATCCACTACCACCAGCGCAGGTAATGTTAAATGATTTAACCGCAACCGGTACAATAGTTCAGATGCATCAATATCCGGCAGACTGTCTTCCGTCAGTAATAAGCGAAAGCTTTCAGAGTTTAGCTTTTCCAGCGCTTCTGCCCCTGTTTTGCTGTGGGTAACATTACAGCCCGCTTGTTGCAAACTTTTTGCCCAATTGGCAGTTTCTTGTCCTGCTCCAACAATAAGAATTTCCCAACGTGGCATAAGCTCCTGCAAGGCTGCCCGTGTTTCGGGGGTGGGTGTGTGCAATATCTTTTGCATTTCTGTCACTTCATCGCGCATACGGCTACGAAATGCCGTGCGCTCAACTTCATTCATGTTATCCATACGGCGCCAATGCTTCACACATGCCTCACAGGATTCTCGCAGCTGCTTACGCGAGAACGGCTTAACAATATATCCATTGACCGCGCAGCGCTGCGCGAGCGCCACATCATCTGTCAGTCGGCTACTGGTAAGCATGACAACAAAAGCTTCGGGCATATTTTCGCGCATTTCCAACAACATTTCTAATCCGCTGTCATCGGGTAAATTTAAATCCAGAAAACATATATCCGGTGGATATTGATAAAATAAATCCAGCCCCTCATGCACTGTGGCAGCAATCCATTTTTCGTGACCTATCAATGAATCCTGCGCCAAACGGCGATATGCGGGATCGTCATCAACCACAAGTACGCGTAGCTTCTCTGCATTTTTCATCGCCATACCTCACACTCTCTACCAGTTTAAGGTTGTTGCTTTTTTACCCGTTGTGGTGCTTTGCGCGTTAGTATGAAGAACGGCGAGCACACGGCTACCATTATGGGTAAATTTCAAGCTATCGAAGCTGATTTTATTGGCTAAAGCTATGCCGCGCCCATTAGGGTGTGTTGCCCGTGCTGGATCAATCTCCAGATAGCGCCACCATTCGAATCCTTCCCCTTCGTCAGAAATTTGCAAGTAAATGCCATCGGCTTTGCGCTGTATAATAACCTCCACTTTTTTGCCCGCAAATGCGGGTAGCTTTTGGCGTGCATCGACTGTTTGTCGCCATACGCCTGCGGTAACCAGTTCAGTTTTTTCATGATAGCTCACGCCTAAATTACCATGCTCCACAGCATTTATAAGCAACTCATTGATGCCTATAATGCTACGCTGTGGTTCGGGATAAGCCGTAGACAGTAATCGCGCTAATACTTCCACTTCACTCAATGTTTTGCAGGTAAAGCGGGCATTTTGCAAAATTTCCATTGCCATGCGCTGGCTATCCAACGCCTGTTGTTGCAACTTTGTTTGATCAAACTCACGGGTAGCAGCATCGATTAGCGAACACAGCAATTCAACATCCACGGGTTTATGCACACAATAATATACTCCGGCATTTACGCCCTCGCGCACTATTTCTGTGCCTTGGGATGCGGTAGCCATAATTACTGGAATAAATTCTGTATTCTTATTCTTTTTCATTAGCTCCACTACTTCAAGACCATCAATTCCAGGCATATTCAAATCCATCACCACCACCGAAATCAATGAACCAGATGCCTCAAGCGCCTTTAAAGCATCCTCACCACTTTCTGCTATTAGCACTCGGTATCCTTCAAGTTGCAGAACATGTTCCATATAGATCAGCGTGGAGTGCTCATCATCTACTACCAGAACAGTGGGTTTTGGGCTGGCTCCCACTACACTATGCGCCTGCTTAATGGCTGCGGGCTTTACATCTACCGGTGGTGCAGCGAGTACTCTATCTAGCATTATATTCTCCTGTTTTGTTTTATTATCGCTCTTGCATTGCCGTACTTACCGCCACATGAATTGGCTTAAGCAAATAATCCATCACCGTCTTAGTGCCCGTCATAATATCGGCCTCTACGGTCATGCCGGGCAAAATCAAATTACGTCTGGAATCTTCCCCCACATAGGGTTGCTGCAAAATGATTTTGGCGCGGTAGTAGGTTTTATTAAACTTGTCTACAAAGGTCATTGGGGAGATAGATTCTAACGTACCAGGCACCATGCCATAGCGCACGAAGTCATAGGAATGCACTTTTATTTGCACCGGCTGCCCCACCCGAACATGTCCTACATCCGTGGTAGAAACCTTGGCCTCTACTACCATTTGTTCATCCATCGGCACAATTTCCAACAGCTTCTCACCTGCGCCGAATACGCCGCCAATAGTGTGAACTTCAAGCCCTTTCACCAAGCCACGACGAGGCGAACGCACTTCTAGTCGTGCCACCCTCGCCTGTGTTTTTGCCGTCACTTCTTTTAGCTGTGCAATCTGACTTTCTATGTCATGCAGTTGTTGCGATGCCTGATCGTGATAATTCGCAGAAAGAGAGGCCAGACGTTGCTCGTATTCAGTAATGCCTTGCTTGGCACTTTTAATGTCCGAAACCACTTCAGCAAGCTGGCCGCGAATGATATTGGTATCTTCTTGCTGCGATAAATAACGAAACCGGTTTGCCAGCCCTTTTGCCAATAATGTACGCATGGCAGCCAGGCCTTCTTCTGCCAGTTTAAGGTTGCGCCCCAAAGTGCGTTGGCGCGTTTGCAAACTGCGTACGGTTTCTTTCTTTTGGTTGATCTGGCTGCGAATTACCTCTGCCTCCTTGTTACGGGCGGCCAGCATCGTGTCAAAATAACGCTGTTGATTTTTCATGGCGCTTGCATTCACATCACCCAAAAGCGCAAAATCAGGGTTGCGGTTATCTAAAAACGCCCGCAAACGCTCCGCTTCAATACGCAACCCCAGCAACTGCGCTTTGTTTTTTGCTAAATCTTCGGCAGCACCTGCGCCATTAAGGCTAATCAGCACTTGACCTTTTTCGACCATTTGCCCTTCTTTAACCAAAATATCTTTTACTATGCCGCCTTCGAGGTGCTGTACCACTTGCACATAGCCATTAGGTACAACATCACCTTCGGCGCGGGTTACCTCATCCACTTGCGTCGCCCCTGCCCAAGCAATAAAAGCAATAAGCGAAAGCGTGATAACCACAATAGAAAACTGCATTAAGCGCGGCACATATGGTTCATCCAATATACCTGTGCGACCCACATGCTTGAGTACAGGCTGTTTTATTGACATTTGAGTGCTCTCATTATCCTGAGAAGGAGTGTGGTTATGGTTCATGGTTGTTGCTCCTTTTGCATGGCGCCTAAAATTTGCTGGGGTGTGCCTACCAGCGGGGGCAAATCCTGACGCAACCAAATAACCTGGTCTGCCAGTTCGGCAAAATCTATGCGGTGAGTGGCATATACAACGGTACGCTGCCCTTTTGCCTGCGTTAGCGCTTCATATAAATTCTCACCAGAAGCACTGTTCAACACATCGAAAGGCAATTCATCCAGTAAAATCATGTTACGATCTTGCAGATAAGTGCGTGCAAGATTAAGACGTTGTGCCAAGCTTACTGGCAATGCAGGACGCCCTACGCCAATTTCGGTTGCCAAGCCTTCTGGCATAGTGGCAATTTCCGGTGCGGCTCCCGCCATTTCTATAGCTTCGCGCAATTGCTCATCGGTTGCATCCGGTGCTAATAAGCGCAAATTTTCTGTGATTGTGCCGCTAAAAAAGTTTGGTTGTTGCGGCATATACACCATATGCTGGCGCAAATTCTGAGGCACATATTGGCGAATATTAATGCCATCAATACGTAATGACCCTGCTTGCGGCTGGTATAATCCTGCCAGAATCTTAAGCAAACTCGATTTGCCTGCGCCTGACTGCCCCATAATTGCTACCAACTGCCCGGGTTTTACTGATAGCGTCAAACCCCGCAGCACATAATCGCCCGTCCGGTTATAACGCAGCACGATGCCTTGGCAATCCAGTTGTCCTTTGAGTCCAGAAACCCCTACCTCGCGCTGATAATCTGCATTTTCAGGCTTAAGTGACATCAAGCGATTTATCTGCGCTGCACTGGTACGTAAATAATGGATGCGTGGCTGCAATACACAATTTGCCTGCACAATCCCCAGCAAGCGCCACGTTAGAATCATAATTGCCACCAAACTCCCTACACTGACATCACCGCGCCAAATGGCAAACATGCCAATCACCAGCGTTAGCAGTCCGGCAATAGCAGTCAGTGCATGGGCGGAATGCTCCAAAATAGCAATCATCAGATTAATGCGAAACTTCGTGTGCATGGTTTTACGTACCGCAGTGGCATATCGTGCAAACAGCGCCTCAGCTACTCCGGCATATTTCATTGCAGGCAATCGTGTTAGCATATCCATGGCTGCCTGCTGGCGCTCTGATCCGCTACGCGCTGCGCTATACATTTCATATTCTAACGGCTTGCGAATGCCATATGCCAACACCATAAACATGGCAATTCCTAACATTGGAACCAGCACCATAGTGCCGCCCAGCAACCCAATTACCAATAACAACACCAAGCACCAAGGCAGCTCTAATGTTGCCAGCATTTGAGGGCCGGCAATAAAATCGCGCATGGTGTCAAATGCTCGTATACGCGCCAATTGATCAGCCGCAGATGCCCGTTCGGTAAGTGCTGGCGGAAGCGACAAAAACTGCCCTATAAGCGCCGTTCCCACCAACACTTGCATACGTGCCCCGAACCAAGAAAGGCTACGTATTAGCGCTAAACGCAGCAGCGATTCGGTAGTCATTGCCAATGCGACCCCAATTACAAGCTGCATTAATAAAGTGGTAGCTTCGGTCATGCTAGCTACCGAATGCGCGTCAATTACAAGGTCATACACCATCATTACAAACAACGGCACAGAGATGGTAAGCGCTCCTACCATCATACTTACCAATAACATTTGTTTAAACAAGCCACGAAAACGGCGCATTGTCATTTGCATCCAGCTTGTGCCGGTTTGGGTGCGGGCGAATTCTTCACTGCTATCAATCAAGCTCTCCGCACGATGAATACTATATATCTGCACCACGCGCTCTGCTTCAAACGCTTTCCATTGCTGGCGAAGCACGCCATCATCATCCACATGGGCAATCACGCAGCCTTCATCGCTACGGCGCCAGCCGGTAATGACGATTGGATACGTCTGGCTTTCGGCGTTTTCTTCTTTGTCGGCTTCTATTACCGCAATTAATGGCATGTCTTCCAATCGCCACATTTCTATAGAATTTAACGGCAATTTTTTTGCCACAAACCCCAAAAGCGCCAAAGCATTCAGTAAATCATCAACCCCTTCCTGATAGTCCATACGCGGCACAACATCGCTTAACCGCACAGCGCTGCCATTCCAACGCAAACTATGCAATGCTGTACCAAGTGCTTTCAGCCACACGCTGCGGCTATTATCATAGCTATCTTCCAGCCATTGGCTTTTTAGTAATTGATTAATCAGCACCAACGGCGATACATACACTTCTGAAGTAGCATTTTGCGTTATGGAATGATCGCTGATTTTGTTTGCTGCTTGCATTATATCTGCCCCTTACTATTCGCTGTTGGCACTGCACTTACCAACGCTCCTTGGTGCAGCGTGATTTTACGATCTGCAAGCCGCACGAGGTTTTGATCCTCCGAAACCAATACGATAGTAGCTTTGCCTTTTAACTGTCCCAGCAATTCAAACAGATGGTTGTAACCGGCGCGATCCAGTGCATGATCGGCATTATCCAGCAAAACCAGTCGTGGATGCGTCACTAATGCACGAACAATCGCAATACGTTGACGTAAGCCAGGACTAATTTCCTCACCCTCGCCCGAAGATGAAATTGGTGTTTCATAGCCCATTGGTAATTTCGCCACTTCATCAGCAATGCCCATCCATTGCGATAATTCATAAGCGGATTTTTCATATTCCATCTGAAACTGGCAGAGATTTTCTAATATGGTGCCACGAAATATCACGGCGCTGGAAGGTACATAGGCCACATGCTTTGCGCGAATATCATCGGCTAGGCGCGCCACTGGCAAGCCATCCACCCTTATCTCACCTTCTTGCGGCGCATATAATCCTGTAAGCAACTCTAAGAATGCGCTTTTGGCCACGCCGTCATTTCCCATCAGCGCAATGGTCTGCCCAGGAACGATTTGTAGTGACACTGCGCTAAGTAACCACCGGCCATTTTCCTGATAGCGAAATGCCACATTAGACATTTCTACCGTGCCTGCCACTTCGGCCATCTCGCCATAACGCAACCCGTGCTGGCTATCTGTTATATCATGTAGTATATCCCCTTGCGGCAATGCATATAGCTCGGCTACCTGCTCTTGCGCTAGGCGAACTTCTTGAAAATGCGCCCATAAAGACAATGCCCGCATTAATGGTTGGGTCAAACGCCCCCCTAGCAGTAAACACGCAATAAGCGCTCCCATGCTGAACTTTCCTTCAATCACCATGGGCGCTCCAGAAATGATGATTGCCACCATCATGATCTGGCTCATAATTCCACCCAGCAGATTGGCCACGCCACTGGTAACCGACATGGCATAATCGCTGGCACTGCCATCTATCAGCAGCTTTTCATATAGGCGCTGCATTTTGCTTTCCAGCCCCTGTGCCTTGACCGAAATTAAACCACCCAGCATTTCGATTACCTGAGAGTAACGATGTCCGTCGCCTTCTTCACGGCGGCGCACCAAACCACGCATATGGCGTCCAAGCATCCAGATAACCATGCCAAAAATCAGCAACAATGCTATTGGCACCCACACCATCGCTCCGGCTAAAAATCCTATTAGCAGCAGATAAATCACAATAAACGGCATATCCACCAGAGAGGTGACTAGATGGCCAGCATAAAAATCACGCATTTTGCTGATCGACGACAATCCTTCCAGATACTCACCCGCTTCGTATTTTTGTGACTGCTTCAAATCACTCGACACGATACGCTTGAGCACCTCTTCTGATGCGTTCACTTCAAACCGCGCACCCGCCATTCCCATTACATAAGATCGCGCTACACGCAACATCCATTCGGCCATCACCGCCAATACCACACCGCCCGCCATCACCGTCAAAGTTGATGTATTTCCAGATACTAAAATCCGGTCGTATACCTGCAATGTCATGATAGGCAACGCCAGCGCCAAAATATTCGCAGAAAAACTTGCCAGCAAAACCGAGATAAAATCTCCTTTTGGCAATACCGCTGGCAACTCTCGTGCAGCAGAAAAAACAGATGTTTCTTTATGTTGCAGCAATTCTAATTGTCGCTGTGTAATAGAATTTTTCAAACTACGCTCCGCAAATGCATTTGATATAACAATTCAATCAGCCGTGCCAACCGCCAAAAACATTAGGCAGAACCGGTACTGCAGGGGCATCCGGAATCACATCTGCGATATTCGACGCAAGCTCCCCGGCAATATCCCCTGCATCTGCGGCACACTCTGCAGCTGCATCTAAAGCATCGGCGCCAGTGTCTAAAACATCTCCCGCGCCATCTGATACATCCGCACAGTCATCCAATGCGTCGCCCAGCAAATCACCACCGAGAATGTCGCCGCCAAGTATCTCTTGCCCCAGCTCATCCACGCCCAGAGCTTCGCGAGCGCTCGGCAGAGATCACGGCTGAAGAGCTGTCGGGGAGGGCACG
>JAKUPQ010000069.1 GCA_022450665.1 Alphaproteobacteria bacterium
CTAGTTGATTTTTATATCTGCCAAGGCATCAGCCGCGATATGGCGCCAATGCATTTACCAAATCCTGTTGTGCCACCTGTTGCTGCGTTCCATTATCCAGATCGCGCATGGTCACGGTTTGGGCGCTTAGTTCTTCTTCACCCAACATCAGGGCTACACGCGCATTTTGTTTATTAGCACGTTTCATTCGTTTAGCCACATTTCCCCGATGCGCCATTTCTACATAATATCCGGCAAAACGCAAGGTTTGTGACACGATCATTGCATGTTTTTCCGCCTGCTCTCCCACCGGAATAATTGCAATGGGGCGACGAATGGCAACTGCCTGCTCTACTAACGCTGTCAGACGCTCTACACCTGCTGCCCAGCCACATCCCGGAGTATCTGGGCCGCCCATGATCGAAACCAATGCATCATACCTACCACCGGCAAGAACCGTGTTCTGAGCGCCCAGCGCCTCGGTGGTGAATTCGAATACGGTATGGCAATAATAGTCCAGTCCGCGTACCAGTCGAGGGTTAAGATAGAAACTTATCCCTAGCGTGGCAAGGCCTTCTTTTACTGACGCAAAGAATTCTGCGGCTTCCGTGGTAAAATAGTCACTGTTTACCGGTGCATTTTCAATGACTTTGCGATCGCCTTCATCCTTAGAGTCTAAAATACGCAGAGGGTTTGCTTCCAGACGCTTCACGCTGTCTTCGGATAATTTATGGCGATGCTCTGTAAAATACGCCACCAATGCCTCACGGTAATTACTCCTGCTTTGCGGGTCGCCCAGCGTATTAATTTCCAGCTGCACTTTATCTTCTAATCCCAGCGATTTCAGCACATGAAATGCCATTGCAATCATCTCTACGTCTCCGCTTGGCTCTGGAACGCCCAGCAACTCTGCGCCAATTTGGTGAAACTGGCGCTGACGGCCTTTTTGTGGGCGCTCATAACGAAAGGCAGGGCCGTGATAAAAATATTTTAACGGCACCTGATCTTTTAGCCCGTGGCTGATAAAAGCGCGGGCAATACCGGCGGTAAACTCTGGGCGGAGTGTAATGCTTTCTCCACCACGGTCTTCAAAACTATAGGTTTCTTTGCTCACTACGTCGGAGCTGTCCCCTAAGGTGCGCTTAAACACATCGGTGAACTCAAAAATCGGGGTCATCATGCTTTCATAGCCATAACACTCAGCAACGTTGCGTGCGGTTTCGGCCACATGGCGATGCTGGCGGAAATCTTCCGGCAGCAAATCATGGGTTCCGCGTACAGGCTGCAATTGTTTAGACATCAATTTTCCTTAGGCTTGTTCGGTTTTGCGCGCATAGCTTTGCGCGACATATTCTTCAATAATGGCTTCAAATTCATCGGCGATTGTATCGCCACGTAGCGTTACCGTCTTTTTACCATCTACAAATACCGGCGCAACGGGAGATTCACCTGTTCCGGGTAAAGATATACCAATATTAGCGTGTTTGCTCTCGCCTGGGCCATTTACAATGCACCCCATAACGGCAACATCCATTGACTCCACCCCTTCAAATTCCTGTCGCCAACGTGGCATAGAACTACGCAGATAGCGTTGAATCTGGTCGGCAAGCTCCTGAAAATAGGTGCTGGTGGTACGGCCACAACCCGGGCAGCTTGTAACCAGCGGCGTAAATGCGCGCAGCCCCATGGTTTGCAGGATTTCCTGTGCCACCTGCACTTCCAGTGTACGATCCCCATTCGGTTCAGGTGTGAGTGATACTCGAATTGTATCGCCTATGCCTTGCTGCAACAAAATTGCCAGCGCGGCGGTGGATGCTACGATGCCCTTACTGCCCATGCCGGCTTCGGTAAGCCCCAAATGCAATGGATACGCACATTGCGCGGCCAAGCGACTATACACATCTACCAAATCCTGCACACGGCTTACTTTACACGATAAAATGATTTTGTTGTTTGCCAATCCAATGGCTTCGGCCATTTGCGCGCTTTGTAATGCCGAAGTAATAAGCGCATCCCGCGCCACTGTCCCTGCAGCTTGCGGCTGATCAAGGTGATTATTTTCGTCCATCAGCTTTGCAAGCACCTGTTGATCCAAACTGCCCCAATTGACGCCAATACGCACAGGTTTATCATAGCGTATGGCCATTTCAATCATGCTGGCGAATTGGCTATCCCGTTT
The DNA here is from genome assembly GCA_022450665.1 of Alphaproteobacteria bacterium. GTDB lineage: Bacteria > Pseudomonadota > Alphaproteobacteria > Rickettsiales > VGDC01 > JAKUPQ01. The sequence goes on from JAKUPQ010000069.1 coordinate 2,159, forward strand.
TTGGCCAAATCCTACATTGCCCGGATTTATGCGATATTTCGCCAGTAACCGCGCACATTCTGGATATTCCTCCAGTAAGCGATGGCCGTTATAGTGAAAATCTCCCACAATCGGCACGTGAACATCTTGTTTATGCAGCGACTCCACAATGGCCGCAATGGCGGCGGCAGATTCTTCATTATTCACTGTAACCCGCACAATTTCAGATCCTGCTTTTGCCAATGCAGCTATTTGCTCTACGGTTGCTTCCACATCGGCTGTATCGGTGTTGGTCATAGATTGCACACGAATAGGCGCATCGCCGCCCACGGTAACATCGCCAATAGCAACCTGATAGCTATTTCGCCGGTTTGCGCTCATCGTATCACTCCCGTATTATTTTGCAGCCATGGTAGTGGTTTTTTTGCCGTGGCAGATGGCGCTTGATTAGAAGACTGCGGCGCCGGTTGATAACGTGCCGGACCAGTACTTTGTGAAGCAGGTGCAGTAGTGGATTGCGTCTGCGGTGCATCGTTTTCTTGCGTTGCGGGCATATTCCCACCTGGCACTTCCATGGGCGTTGTCTGCGGCAGTAATGCATCATCTGGCACAATGTCGCCATTTGCTTCATCTGCATTGCCATCGCCCTGCATAGTGCTGTTTACCGGCAACATAGGGTCTATAAACAAATCGTCATTTTCCTGCACCTCGGTTTCTTTTATGATTGGATCAAGCAGGCGCTGCGGTACAGGGGACACCATTTCGTAGTCGCGTGGTGTGGTGGCGTTATAATGTTTATACCAATAATAATAGACTGCCAGCACTGCGCCTAATGCCAGCACTACCAGTAATACGCCGGGCTGATAGCTGCGGCTGGTGGGTTCGGGAGTATAGTAACGGGTTTTTCCAACATATCCCGAGCCCATGCGATCAAACGCTTCGGCAATTTCGTCTTTATTCAACCCCAGATATTCAGCATAATGCTGCAAATAGCCCCGCGCATAGACTTTGCCAGGCATAACATCCAATTTGCCTTCTTCGAGAGCCACCAGATATTTTGCACGAATATTAAGCTGCTGCCCAACATCGCGTATATCGAAACCCAGGCTTTCGCGCACATCTCGCAGATATTCGCCAATATCCTGATAGCTGTTAACTTCTACTTGCATTGCGTTGCCTGTGCATCATTCACTAAATTTCAATATTGTGGTCGCGGGCATAATGCGCCAGTCTTTCACGTACGCTGCGTTCGGGCAAGGTGCATACATGGTCCATAAACCGTGTCAGTTCTTCCATATCCACACTGCGCACCATGGCTTTGACCGGTCCCAGTCCTGATGCTGAAAGTGAGAGTGAACGTATACCCAAGCCTATAAGCGCCATCGCTTCAAGTGGCTTACGCGCCAACTCGCCACAAAAACTCAGCTCTGTATTTGCCGCATCGCATTGTTTAGCAAGATTGCGGAAAATTTGCAACACTACTGGGGACAGCGCATCATAACGATCTGATAGACGAGGATTTCCTCTGTCACTGGCAAACAAAAACTGTATTAAATCGTTGCTTCCAATCGATAGAAAATCAGCACGTTTCGCCAAATCTTCGATCTGCCACAAAATAGAGGGAATTTCTATCATAGCTCCTAGCCGCACTCTGCTAGGCAACGTTTGGCCACGTTGCTTCGCCCGCTCTATTTCGCGGTCAAACAACGCCTTGGCTTCATCAAATTCACTGACTTCTGCAATGAAAGGAAACATAACTTCCAGCTTACGCCCAGCGCCAGCGGCAATCAGGGCGCGGCATTGCCGCCGCAGAATTGAAGGGCGGTCGATGCCAATACGCGTTGCCCGCCACCCCATCGCCGGATTTTCTTCGTCCTGAATATTAAAATAGGGCAAAGGCTTATCGCCGCCCACATCAAAAGTGCGGAACACTACTTTTTTCTGTCCCGCCTGCCGCATGACCTTGGCATAGGTTTTACGCTGAGATTCTACATCAGGAAAATTCACTGCCAACATATACGGCAATTCGGTACGATAGAGGCCGATACCGTCAATATCCCGCTCTTTTACCCGTTTTACATCCACAAATAATCCGGCATTCATATTAAGCGAGATGCGTACGTCGTCCTTTGTTACCGAGGGAAGATCTTTGAGCTTGTCGTAATATTCTGCGCGGGCGCGATATTGCGCCATATGCTCCTGAATGGATTGCTCCACATCATAGGTGGGGCGAATATATATTTCACCATGGTCGCCATCAACAATCATCTGGTCGCCTTCTTGTACCAGATCCATCGCGTTTTTAATTTTTCCCACCACTGGAATATCCATAGCGCGAGCAATAATAATGATATGTGCCGTTGGTGATCCTTCTTGCAGAACCAGCGCTTTCACACGCTTACGGCCATATTCCAGCAACTCCACAGGACCAATGTCTTTTGCCACCACAATAAAATTCTCAGGCAATTTACGGCCATTCTTATCAGCTGTACCGGCCAAATGCTCAAGCAATCTACTCGATAACTCTTCGAGGTCGCGCACACGCTCCCGCAGATATTGGCTGGACACCTGATTCATGCGGGTATGCAACTGATCTTGCACATGTTGCACTGCGGCTTCGGCAGTCAACCCTAAATCTATAGCCTGCACTATACGCTCCATCCAGCCTTTATCATGGGCAAACAAGCGGTATGCCTCAAAAATCTCGCGTTGCGCTTCGCCTTCCTTAAACTGCGCATGGCGGATTAGCTCATCTATCGATGCCTGCAAGCCTTCAATAGCGCTTTCAAGGCGCTTTTTTTCTTCGGTGGGAGATTCAGCTACATAACTGGCGATGGTGACTTTTGGCCGGTGCAATACCGCAATTGCCTGCACCAAGCCCGGAGCAAGCCGGGTGCCAGTAACATGCAGCGATTGCATGCCTTTGCTGCCCGCTTTTTTAACTTCGCTTTGGTCTACCAGCTCATTGGAGCCTACCAGTTCGGCCAAAACCATTACCACAGTTTGCAGCATTTCTATCTGATCGAGGTTATAGTGTTTTGCCTCAAGGCTTTGCACCACAAGCACCCCCACAACCTGCTCACTGCGCAAGATAGGTACGCCTACAAAACTATGATATTTTTCCTCTCCTGTTTCGGGGCGATAGGCAAATTTTGGATGTTTATCTGCGTGGGAAAGATTGAGCGGCTCTGCATTAAGGGCAATTTCTCCGACCAACCCTTCGCCAATCTGCAAGCGGGTGGCGTGTACGGCGCTGGCGTTCAACCCTTCGCTGGCAAATAGCTCTAACACATCACCAGCGCGGAGCAGATAAATAGAGCATACTTCCGATTTAAATTCGCTGGCAATAACCTTTACCAGTTCATCCAGCCGCAATTGCGCCGATTCCGATGCGGCCATCACATCACGGATCTTACGCAAAAACAGCAGTGGTCTGCTGACCACCTTAGGTGAACTTTTTACCCCGTTCATGGATAAATATAGCCTCCACTTCGTCTGTAGGAGTACGTATTATACGCACAGACGTTCATTATTAGCCGCAAGCTCCTTCTTGCGGTTGCGTCATTGCACTGCCGATTCTGGCAGGCTGGCTTAACAGATAATTTTCAGCTTGCGTAGTAAGCTCTTGTATTATTTCTTTCACGGGCTGAATTTTTTTTACCATGCCAACGCTTTGTCCGGCCATAACAGAACCATGCTCCACATCGCCATCGATTACTGCTTTGCGCAAAGCGCCTGCCCAGAAATGTTCAATTTTAAGCTGCGCTTCTTCTTTGGTAATTTCACCGCCACGATATTGAGCGATAATGCGATGCTGGAAATGCGCAAAGTCGTTGGTGGCTTTATTAGTGATTGCCCGTACAGGAATAACAGGAAAATCCGGATCGACCTGTGTTGATGGTATCGCATCACGTGCATGGCTGCGAATGAACAGGTTTTTAAATTTTTCGTGGGCAATGCTTTCCTGTGAACACACAAAACGTGTGCCAAGCTGCACTCCTGCCGCACCCATGGTTAAATAGGTGGCGATTGCTTCGCCGCGCCCAATACCACCCGCAACAAACACAGGCACTTCATGCACATGGGGAAGAATCTCTTGTGCCAGCACTGATGTGGCAACGGGGCCAATATGTCCGCCTGCTTCCATGCCTTCGATAATCAACGCATCCGCTCCGGCGCGTAGCAGTTTTTTTGCAATAACCAAAGCCGGTGCAAAGCAAATAGCTTTGGCACCACCATTTTTAATTGCCGTAATGGCAGAGGATTTTGGCAATCCTCCCGCCAGCACCACATGGCTAACGTTATATTTACAGCAAATATCTATAAGCGCATCCAATTGCGGATGCATCGTTATGAGATTAACACCAAAGGGCTTATTGGTAAGTTTTTTGGTGGCGGCAATTTCAGCGGTAAGCAGCTCGGGCGTCATCGCGCCACATGCAATTACCCCAAACCCACCCGCATTTGAAAGTGCAGAGACCAGATTCCGTTCCGACACCCACGACATAGCTCCGCCCATGATGGCATGTTCGGTACCAAGGAATTCTGTTCCACGTTTGCTTAGGGTCGCTAGATTCATAGGTTTCTTACATTAAAGATTTTACGCATTGGTCGTTTCGGGCTTTTGCTCAGAAACATCTAATGGCGCTATCGGTGGTGTAGATGTTGTGTCATCTGCAATTTCGTCTTCTTCTTTTTCTAAGGGTATAAGTGATAAACGAAAATCTTTAAAATTGCGATTAATCATTACCCGCAGCATCCAAAAGCTAAGCGGAAAAAACAGCAATATAGTTGAAGTGACTATCACTTCGCCCAAAAACGGATATTCGGGCATGTAGGTGCGCGTGGCATGGACTGCAATTGCCGCAATAATAAACCACATTAAGGTAACGCGCCACATAATCGCACGCCAAATACGCCACACACGACTCCAGCTTTTTACTAACTCAGGGTGTTGCATGACTATGCCTATAATAAATCATCTTCGGCGCTAAGAGGATTATTCTTCGGCATCCAGCCCATACGCCGTATGCAGGCTGCGGATCGCCAATTCTGTATACGCTTCTTCAATTAATACACTGATTTTGATTTCAGAAGTAGAAATTACGATAATATTAATACCTTTTTCGGCCAATGTACAAAACATGGTTTGCGCCACACCGGCATGGCTGCGCATACCCACACCAATCACAGATATTTTCGCCACCCCTGCATCGCTGTGGATAGTATCATATTCGATGGTTGATTTATTGGTTACCAACACCTCTTCTGCCCGCGACAGGTCGCCACGCGGCACGGTAAATGTCAAATCGGTGGCCTTGCCATCTTCGGTCACGTTTTGCACAATCATGTCCACATTGATATTTGCATCTGCCAGAGGACCAAATATTGCCGCCGACACACCCGGTTTGTTGGGCAGGTTAGTCAGGGTTATGCGCGCGTCATCACGGCTATAGGCAATGCCTGTAACTTTATGTTTTTCCATTAGCTCCTCCTCATCTACCAACAGCGTTCCGGGAACATCGGAAAAGCTGGATAATACTTGTACTTTAACGCCATGATTCATGCCCATCGCTACCGAGCGGGTTTGCAGCACTTTGCTACCTTGCGAAGCGAGTTCGAGCATTTCTTCATAAGCCACCCGTTCAAGCTTGCGCGCTTTGGTCACAATACGTGGATCTGCGGTATACACCCCTTCAACATCGGTGTAAATATCGCAGCGATCTGCCTCAATTGCGGCTGCAATGGCCACGGCTGATGTGTCTGATCCACCCCTACCCAGTGTAGACGTACGGCCTTCTTCCGAAACTCCTTGGAATCCTGCGACCACTGCAACTTTTCCTTGTGCAAAGCACGCATGAAGCTGATCGGTTTCAATTTCTTGTATCCGCGCCTTGCCATAGGCATTGTCGGTATGCATAGGCAGTTGCCATCCTGAAAATGCCCGCGCCGGAACACCCATACTCGATAGGCACAACGCCAGCAACCCACTGGTTATTTGCTCTCCCGAAGAAACCACTTGGTCATAATTTGCCCATGCCTGCTCGTCCATCAAAGGCGAAACTTCGCGCACATAGCCAACCAGTTGATCCGTTACTCCGGCCATGGCAGATACAATTACTGCCACGTTGTTTCCAGCGGCCACCTCCCGCTGCACGCGTTTTGCCACATTGCGTATGCGGGCAATATCCGCTACCGAGGTCCCACCAAATTTTTGTACAATAATTGCCACGGGCGTATCCTTAAGTCTTTCACTACAAATCGCGTTGCAGCACGGCCATGATATAAGCTATTTTATGCCGCTTTATACGGCGTTTGCGCATGTTTTACCAGAGAAAACACATCTTTTGCCTGTTTTTTATTTTGTGAGCGTCAATGCAAATGTTAATGCATCAATGCGTCTGCCATGCCAGCGACGGTAATATCCTTTGCGCCGACCGTTTTCCTGATAAGCCAGCGCGGTATAAAGCGCGATTGCATTAAAATTATCTTCGGCAACTTCTAAAAATATTCTTGTAGCATGGCGTTGTAAAGCATGGCGATGCGCCTCCAGCAGCAAAGCTTTTCCTATACCATTGCGTTGCCAATCCTTAGCCACGGCAATGGTCAGAATTTCGCATTCATCTGCCGCATAACGTAACATAATAAATCCACGCACTTCATCGCCATGCACATCAATTAGCGCAATAACGTTTTTTTCAGCCAACATGGTGCCAATTTCCGATGCGCTCCAATTATATTCAAAACTGGCAGCATGTATTTGTGCCATGGCTTCGCACTCGTCTGTCTGTGCTTCGCGTATCATAAATCCGGCTAATGTTATAAGGGGGTTTTATTGGCGCGTTCTGCGGCAATGTATAAAGCGCGGGTTTTGGCCAATCGCAAGGTGCGGGCAAAGGCATATAAAATGCTTTCCACAAAACCTGTCACGCCACGCAAAATATAGCCACGTATAAACAACGCTTTAAAGAACGAAAAAAACGGCTCGATAACCAAACGAAGCGAAGATGGTCGGCGGCCACGACGAAACATATCTTCCGATTGCATGGTGGAATAAAAATTAATCTTATCTACCATATGCTTATATGAGCGGAAGCAGCGATGGAGCAACAAACCGCTCAACAACCCCACGTGCTGCTTCTCGCCTTTCCACGTTACCGAATCATGCACCGTGCTATCTTTGAATCCGGCACAATCACTATGATACAACCGGATAGGGTGGTCGGTGTGTCCGTATGTACCCGATTTTTCTATAAAATGCATAAGTTTGCGTGTAAAGCTGTATGCTTTGAGCGGCGGCTCCGATTGCGCAAATAATGCCCTTATCTGATCACGCAGTTCGGGGGTGATTTCCTCATCTGCATCCAGATTGATCAGCCATTTATTGCGGCATAGCGATTCCCCAAAATTCTTTTGAGGCCCATAGCCCGGCCATGGATTATACACTGCTTTTGCACCCAGCTCTGTGCTGATCTGCATCGTATCATCCTCGCTACCGCTATCTATCACATGCACTTCATCTACCCAATCCACTACGCTTTTAATAGTATAGGGGATGCGATCCGCCTCATTCTTGGCGATAATAAATACAGATATCGGAAGCTTCGCTGTCATAGAATATTATAAGCCACCCGCGCCATCATCGTAGTTGCCGCCGGGCTGGTGCGCAGGTGTGGCGGGTTGCGGACTGGCTTCTTGCGCGTGCGACTGCGGAGCTTCTTGCGTTTTTGGCGCTGATTTACGCAGCACAAACTGCAATGCCTCGGATTCGACAAACATTTCAAAAGGCTTTACTTCCACCACATCTAATTGCACACGTTTTGCCTGTTCGGCAACATAATGCTCAGAATGGGTAAACCGCCCTGCCTCATTTACCAAACTAAAGTCCAGACTGTCTTCCGGATCCACAGAGAAAGTAAATATACCGCCCGGTTTAAGCGCATGTTGTACGCCATCAAATACAGGTGTTAATCCACCAATATAGGGCATTACATTGGCTGCTGTTATAATATCGTAGTGATTAGCTTCACAATCCAGCAAGAAGCGCCGTAAATCCACATGATGCAGCTTGTCATAAACCCGACCTGCCCGCTCATCGCGGCGCAATTCTGCCAAGTCCAGCATATTTTGTGAAATATCCACCCCTTCAATATGAGCAGCAATATCGCTATATTGCAGCCCCACTAATCCGGTACCGCATCCAATATCCAACACTTTGAACTTATTATATTTTGGATTCAGGTACTTACTCACCGCTTCATAACATTGTTCGTGTCCGGTATAGCCTAAATCATCTAGATTCTCTTTATCGTAACTAACCGCTTCGGCGTCAAAATGCCGTACCGCCAATGTAAGCGGTATGTATTTGGGTTGGTGTTCATGGGTAAGCGCTGTTGGATCTGCCACCGCAAGCAGAAACCTTGCTTCTTCTTTACCAGGGTTCAGTTGCAGTGCCTTTTTCAACGCAATTGCGGCGGCGTCAGGGGCATCAAGCGCCAGCTCGCTGGAGCCAAGCAAAAACCATGCTTCGGCATTTTGGGGTTGAAAGCGGGTGACCACGCGAAAGCGGCTTGCCGCATCCACATATTCTCCTTCCCGAAAACGCTCTACTCCCACACGATAAATTGTATCGATAGGTTTGCCCGCCCGTGA
>JAKUPQ010000070.1 GCA_022450665.1 Alphaproteobacteria bacterium
ACTCCCATATCCAGCTCACCTTGAAGAATTGCATTGAGGTTATAGATAGAGCCGCCAGTTGATTCTACGGTACAGCGAATGCCATGATCTTTACGTCCACGGGTCACTAAACGGCAAATCGCTCCACCTGCGGGGTAATATACGCCGGTAACTCCAGCGGTACCAATAGTAAAAAACTGTTCTTCCGCTCTGGCGGCGGCGGTATTAACGGCGCTTGCACTAATAAATGACGCAACAAATGCAGCAGTTAGCAAAGCGGTTTTGGCGATGAATTTCATGGATAACCTCATTTTTTCAAGCTGGCTCGATTAAAGTAACCTACGCAGTTCATATTATAAATTGGGCGCACAGACCATTTGAATTGATAGTTTGTTATAGGTAGCAGCGGCGGTTAACGCAACCTTAGAAGCCACCTGGCCCCATTTTATTTACTTGATTGATATAATCTGTCCAAAAACGCTCCAGCTTATGGAGTTTATCGTTAATAGCAGTCAGTTCCTCGATAGTTGGCTCACCATCGCTTAGCGCATCGACATGACGCTGATACAAAGCATCGATCACTTCGCAGAGCTTTAGCCCTTTTTCTGAAAGACGAATACGGGTAGAGCGCTTATCATGCGGAGCCTTCTCTTGGAGCAGATAGTCGTTCTCAACAAGCTTCTTCACATTATATGATACGTTTGACCCTAGGTAATACCCTCGGTTTGTCAACTCGCCAACGGTTAATTGTTCGCCGCTGATGTTATATAAAATGAGGGTTTGCACGTTGTTGATATCATCAATTTTCAGGCGATCCAACTCAGTTTTGATTACATCCAGAAACCGGCGGTGAAGGCGCTCTACGAGTAGAATAGATTCGATATAAACTTCTTTAACCATGAAAAGCCTGTTTTTTAAATCACTATTGAAACAAGGTGCAATCGCCTTAATAAGCTAATGCTATACTATTTCTAGTATACAACGTTCCTAAAAACAATAGATTTTGTAGCCTTACCACAAAAAAGTCGTTATTTATCATCACCCATTTTTAAAGCGGCAATAAATGCGGTTTGTGGTATATCCACGTTACCAATACTGCGCATTTTCTTTTTACCTTTTTTCTGCTTTTCTAGCAGCTTGCGCTTACGGGTAATATCCCCGCCATAGCATTTTGCTGTCACGTCTTTACGCATGGCGCTCACGGTTTCGCGGGCGATTACCTTACCACCTATCGCCGCCTGTATAGCAATGGCGAATAGCTGGCGGGGGATTAAATCTTTCAAACGCTTACACAATTGTCTGCCGCGAAATTCGGCATTATCGCGGTGAACAATAAGCGCCAGCGCATCAACTGGCTCCTGATTAACGAGAATATTCAATTTTACCAACGGGCTTTGGCGGTGCTCTTTCATCTCGTAATCAAAGCTGGCATAACCTTTGGTACAAGATTTTAGGCGATCATAAAAATCAAAAACCACCTCATTAAGCGGCAGTTCATATACCGCCATTGCACGCGTGCCTACATATGTGAGTTCTTTTTGTATGCCGCGTTTTTCGGTGCATAGCGCCAGCACATTACCAAGAAATTCATCGGGTACAAGAATGGTTGCGGTAATCCACGGTTCTTCTAGAGCGGCTATCTTGGTTACATCGGGCATATCGGCGGGGTTGTGCAATTCAATCACCTCACCGCTTACCATGTGCATGTTGTACACCACACTGGGGGCAGTCATGATTAAATCGAGGTTATACTCGCGCTCTAAGCGTTCCTGAATAATTTCTAAATGCAGCAGTCCTAAAAATCCGCAACGAAAGCCGAAACCTAATGCGGTTGAAGTTTCGGGTTCATATTCAAAGCTGGCATCGTTCAGGCGTAGCTTACCTAAGCTCTCTCGCAATTGCTCAAAATCCGACGTATCCACTGGATACAGTCCACAAAAAACCACAGGCTGCGATGGTTTAAAGCCGGGAAGCATAGAGGTGCACGGATTGCGTTCTTCGGTAATGGTGTCACCGACATTACAATCTGCAACTTGTTTTATGCCTGCAACAATATAGCCCATTTCACCTGGGGTTAGCGCATCTACCGGTAGTTTTTTAGGGCTGAAAATACCCACTTGTTCAATAGGGTGCACTGCCCCATTAGACATCATTTTAATGCGCATGCCTTTTTTGATCTTACCATCCACCACGCGCACCAGAATAATCACGCCTAAATATGGGTCATACCAGCTATCCACCAACATTGCCTTGAGTGGCGCATCAATATCACCCACCGGAGGCGGCAGGCGATGCACTATTGCCTCTAATGTTTCTTTTATACCAATGCCGGTTTTTGCAGATACACGCAATGCGTCACTGGCATCAATGCCAATCACCTCTTCTATTTGCTCGCAAATGCGCTCTGGCTCTGCTGCAGGAAGGTCGATTTTATTGAGTACGGGTATAATTTCTAAATTGGCATCAATCGCTTTATATACATTGGCCAAGGTTTGCGCTTCTACACCCTGACTGGCATCCACTACCAGCAAAGCGCCTTCGCATGCAGCCAAAGAGCGGCTCACTTCATAGGCAAAATCCACGTGACCGGGCGTATCCATGAGGTTAATTACATATTTCTCCCCATTGTCGGCGGTATAATCCAGCCTAACAGTTTGTGCCTTAATGGTAATGCCACGCTCGCGCTCGATATCCATATTGTCCAGCATTTGCGCTTTTAAGTCGCGCTCTTCCACGCCACCGCAAACTTGAATCAAACGATCTGCAAGTGTGGACTTTCCATGATCGATATGGGCAACGATGGAAAAATTACGTATATGCGATAAATCTGTCATAATCTCTTTTAGTAAAAAGGCCGGTGGCCATAGTGAATCTAAGCGCCCATCTATGGGGTAATTTGGCTTTAAATGCAACAGATTTTGCATCGTTCTTTGCAATAGGGTACACTATAATTAACAATAAAATGACTTGGAGAAAGTCGGCTATGAAAGAATTCAGATCCCATCCCGATGCGCATGAAGACGGCACAATAGATCAAAATTGGCAAAACTACACGCCTACCGATCATGACGTATGGAAAACACTTTACAACCGCCAAATGGGGTTATTGCCTGGGCGGGTGTGCGATGAGTATTTACAGGGTGTGGAGGTGCTTGGTATCAATGAGCATAAAATTCCTAAATTTGAAGAACTCAGTGCCATATTAAAGCCTCGCACCGGTTGGGAAATTGTCGCCGTTCCCGGGCTTATTCCCAGCAAACCGTTTTTTACATTGCTTGCCAACCGTAAATTTCCGGTAACTAACTGGATACGTAAGCCTGAAGAAATGGACTATCTGGAAGAGCCAGATCTGTTTCATGATTTATTTGGCCACGTACCATTGCTGACAAATCCTGTCTTTGGTGACTATATAGCAGCCTACGGACGTGGCGGGCTTAAAGCAATGGATTTGAAATCGCTACGATTTATCACGCGGCTATTTTGGTACTCGGTGGAGTTTGGCCTAATCAACACCTCGCAGGGATTACGCATTTATGGTGCAGGCATCGTGTCTAGCCGTGGCGAAACACTTTATGCATTGGAAAGTGACAGCCCGCACCGTATTGGGTTTGATATTATGCGTATGATGCAGACAAAATACCGTATTGACGACTATCAGGAGTCATATTTTGTGATTGAGAATTTTGATCAGCTATTTGATGCAACGCGCCCGGACTTTACCCCCTATTATGAGCGATTGCGCGAGATGACAACGCTTGATCCTAGCTTTACCTATCCAGAAGACACACTATTTCATCTGGGTACGGGAGAATATGCGCGAGAGCGAAAAAAAGAATCTACGTAGTTAGGGCTTCACCACCACATTACAACATGGTTAAGCAGCTTGGTGTGTGTATTTTCCCTTTAAATAGGCGCGGTGCTCCTCCGGCGACATTTTTCCGCTTACCAATAGCTGTAAATCGGCGGCGAATTCTTCGTCGGTTATAGCACTGTCCATGCACAAAGCCGATAGCACATCTTCTATTGGCCGGCTGGGGACATGCATGCCTTTAAACGTCATAATTTTATGACGATCTTTCATTGTAAATTCCACTTGTTTGGGTTCCACTTGCGCCACAAACCAATGTTTGTGCGTGTTTCAGCAAGGGTTGTAGCACATAATTGCTACATTACTGTGACAACGCTGCATATTTTTTTGTTTTTTGCACAAAAAATGCCGCCACGCTACCGTGACGGCATTTCTAACGTTATATACTATGCTGTTACTGCACAGGTACGGCTTGTGTATCTTGTTGCTCTTGTGAAGGCTGAGCAGCAGGTGTGTCGCTTTTAGGTGCATCAGGCTCAGCTTCGTTAGAAGGCTGTGCTTTATTCGCATCGTTATCTGCTTCTGCGTCTTGCATGTCCACCACATCAACATTTACATCGTCTGCATTGGTACGGATTTCCACCTGTACATCTGCCTTCGATGGCTGAATATTGGCATCCATATCCGCAGGTTGCTGCATAGCTTTTTCACCGGCTTTCAGTTTAAGCGCATCGCCTGTGGCTGCATTATCTTCTGCGCCTTCTTCCTTTGCAACTGGCTTGGTCACTGCCTTTTCATTAGATTCTGGCAGCTCTTCTTCCATAGTAGCAGCTTTGCTGGGCGATACTTCTTCTTCCACCATATCAGCGGCAGAAGGCTCTACTGCTGTCTCTTCGGCAGAAGCTTTCGGCTCAGAAGGCTGTGCAGGCGCTGAAAGGTTAGGCATTTGCATCGCAAGTTCAATGAACAAACCAAGAGTTTCTTCAAGGGTAAGCTCACCCACTTGCAAACGACCGCCAGCTTCACGAACAATGTTAATAACAACATTGCCATTTTCTTCAATTTCTGCACCGGACATGGTTTCCAATACACCGCGAATTTTGGTCAGATATGCATCAACATTAGGGCGTTGTTCACGGGCATAGGCAAAGAAGCGATCAATGTCATCAATGCGAACCATCAGGTTACCATAGGGCATTTTTTCGGATGGATCGGTATGTACTTCCCCATTTGCCAATATGCTAACCAAACCAGACATATATGCCAGATTTTTCAGCTTAATATCCATTGGCTGGCTATTGTTGCTTTCGTTTTGCGATGGCACCGGACCGGTATACTCAAATTCATTCAATACACTTACAGGATTAAGAACCATGAGTTCTTCTACAGCAAATGTCAGATTTTCGAGTTTAATGGTCGTGTCATAATTATGCAGGTTATTTGGCACATCGCTATGTTTTGTGCTTAGCGACAAGCTATCCATCTGGGCGAAGGCTTCGCCATCGTGGGTAATCACTGTGTGTGGGAAAGACGCTTTTTGGTCCAGGTCAATACCGGAGGGAGTTTCGCTCCAGAATACTGTAGGCGCCGAAGCAAACGCAATTTCTGTTTTCTGGTTGGCTTCCACATCGGCTTCATCCGCATCTGCGATGCTGATATTTTGGGGAACATCCAGATTATACTCAACCATACCGTTTGATTTATGGTCTACATTGAGTCGTGGCGCAGAGCTAAAATCAATCAGCATATTACTTGGCGCTTTGCCAACTTCGCTTGTCGTGGCAGATACACCATCGACAACTTCAAGAGTATAAGAATCCATATTAAAGGTTTTAGGAATATAGATCACCTCTGGCACCATCACATGCATTTCGCGACGACGGCGTGTGTCTTCTAGTTTGATATGCAGCTTGTAAAGGCTTGCGCGTGGGCGCAGGCTCATGCCATGCACTTTCACATCGTCATAGGTTACCGTAGCTTCGTTGCCATTACTCGATAGGCGCTGTTCTATGCGCTGCACACTATTATCGACAATTTCGCGTACCTTTTTATTGGCATAGCTGATCCACAGCACATATCCAATTACCAATACCGCCAGCACTATTACCAGTGTGGCCATTGACTTGTTATTTTCCTTCATGGTTTTCTCCCAGATGTGTAAGGCTAATCTCTACAATATCTTCAGCCGCCGGTTTGTACATTGCGTGTAGCCGATGGCAATTTAACGCGCAGGCCGTCTAATGCATCAGAAAGCATAATCTGGCAGCCAAGGCGTGATGTTTCGGTGAGGCCAAAGGCCAGATCCAACATGTCTTCTTCGTCTTCCGACGCTTCTTCAAGTGTATCAAAATGATCGCTGTCCACTATAATATGGCAGGTGGAACATGCAAGCGAACCTTCGCAGGCGCCTTCTAAAGGCACATCGAAAATACGCGCTACTTCCAGCACTGAGATACCGTTTGGGGCTTCTACTTCCTGTTCGCTTCCGTCCGGATGCACAAAGGTCATTTTGGGCATGGATACTCCTTTATCAGTCATATTTGCTACATTGTTTAATGACTCTTTTGCGGCATGTCTATGCCTTAGTTGAAAAACCGCATTAATTTTTAGGTTTTTATTGCAGATGTGTGATTTATGCGTAATGTCATAAAAAATAACATAATTAATTTTTGGCACTATACCTGTATTGTTATGGCAAGCTCTCGCATTAACCAAGATATCAAGCCGCTCCTGCTACAAAAAGAGCTGTTGCTCTACGAAGCAACCCAGAGTCGCATGGCGTATACCCTGCCCTTGTTTCTGATTTTTTTGGGATTGTTGTTTTGCTTTCCTGCAACGTGGGATTTTCTCTACATGCAGCCCAAACTTGCTGAGTTATACCCGCATGCCTATCATTTAATGTATGAAATGAAATTCGCGGCTGTTCTTATTTGTTTTGGTTTCGGGATTTTATATCAACGCAATCGTGCAGCGCGTAAAAGCCAACACTTTGTGACCAATATGCGGGTGGTAGAGCACAGCAAAACCTTACTACATGAAGACATACAATATATATTGCTGCATCATATAAAGCTGGTGCGGGTTAAGGCAAACCCCATGCAAATGCTTACTTTTTGCGGGCGTGTGATACTTGAAGACGACTTAGGATACGAACACATTGAAATACCTAATGTTTCATTACCGACAGAATTTCGTAAAGCAATTTTACATGCCAAAGATAGATTTGACGAAGTATCCAGACGCACTGAAAAAGATGGTTTGTTAAAACAAACACAAAGTGATAAATCAAAGCGGGAGCAAAAAGCTAAACAACGTAAAGAACAGCGCAAACAAGAGCGTGAAGACGCAGAAAAAAAGCAGCGCGAACAAGAAGCAAAAGATAGGATGAACAACGGTGGCTATTACTAGATATACACGGCGCAATCTGATTCCGGGCGAAAAGATTCTTTATGCAGCAGAACTGCACATGATATGCTTTCTGTTCCCGGTCATATTATTACTGATTGGTGGAGTTTTTATGTCATGGTCGCTTATTGTCGAGCATGTAGAAGAAACACAACAGCTGGCAGAAACATCAAGCCAACACTATGAAGACATCAAAGTTAAAGTCAGTTCACATTTCAGTTTTATAACTGCATTTATTCCGCAAAAAGTCTTAAACATGCTTGAGTCTGCCAATGCGGTGCGGCAAATGTCCTTTGGTCTGCTGTTTCTACTTATAGGATTCGTAACATTTTTAAGCACCCTCATCAAAAAAATCAGTACCGAGCATGTGATCACCAATAAAAAAATCATTTTTAAAAAGGGTTTTGTTAAAGTCGATGAGTCAGAAATATCACTGCATAACGTGGAAGGTGTCAAAGTGTTCCAAAGTGTGTTTGACCGGATATTGCATCGTGGCAGCGTACAAATTAACGGCGTAGGCATGGAGCAATTGGATATTAAAAATATCAAAGACCCTAACCGCTTCCGTCACAATGCTTATACCGCTGTCGAAAAATTTGTGCAGCGTGGCGGCGGCTATTCACCTAAATAAATATGTGAATTATGCTGCTTGCTCCAGTCTTTGTACTGCCCCAGCAAGAAACTCTGCCAGCTTTTCTATATCTTCTTCTGTCGTATAGCGGCCAATTCCAATACGCAACGCATCGTTCATGCTACCTATGGCCTGCAGCACATGCGATGCAGCGCCCGACGCGGAACTGCATGATGATCCGGCAGAACATGCGATTTGCGGCAATTGTGCACGTAGATCCGTTGCAGCAATGCCTGCAAAACTGATGTTTATATTACCGGCAAAGCGTTTTTGTGCGTGGCCATTCAAAACATACTGGCAGTTTACTTGCGATAGGCGTTGCAACAACTGGTTATGCAACGCCATAATGC
Organism: Alphaproteobacteria bacterium; assembly: GCA_022450665.1. GTDB lineage: Bacteria > Pseudomonadota > Alphaproteobacteria > Rickettsiales > VGDC01 > JAKUPQ01. The sequence continues at coordinate 8,174 of JAKUPQ010000070.1, forward strand.
GCTGCTGTTCTTGCTCCATTTCTTTGTTCGCAATCTCTGCTGATACACCTAAAGCAACGGCTAATGGCGTGGCCACTGTGCCAGAACGTAATCCGCGCTCCTGTCCACCGCCAGTAAATAGTGGCTCCAGCCATACCCGGGGGTTACGCCGCACATATAATGCACCCACACCAATCGGCGCATAGGCTTTATGTCCTGAAAGCGAAAGCAAATCAACATTGAGCGCATCGACATCCAGCGGCATCTTGCCAAAAGCTTGTGCAGCATCGCAGTGAAAATACACATTATTTTGCCGACATAGCGCACCGATTTCTGAAATGGGTTGGATCACTCCAATTTCATTATTTACCGCCATAACAGACACCATCAGCGTATCAGGACGTATTGCTTTACGAATGCTATCCACATCTACCAAGCCATCTGCTGCTACGGGCAATTTTGTGATTTCAAAATCATCAAGATCCGCACAGCTTTCAAGTACTGATTTATGCTCTGTTGCAACGGTAATAATATGGCGTTTATCTCCGGCATGGCGCTGCTGAAATTTTGCCACGCCTTTAATGGCCAGATTATTTGCTTCTGTCGCGCCGGAAGTGAAAATAATCTCATTTTCTTCGGCATGAAGTACTTTCGCAATTTGCGCCCGGGCATGTTTCAGCGCTTGCTGAGCGTCTATCCCAAAGCAGTGGCCAGAAGCATGTGGATTACCATAACATTCTGTCAACCACGGTATCATTGCCTCATAAACCCGTGGATCCACGGGTGTGCTGGCTTGATAGTCCAGATATATAGGCTTATTCATGGGCGCAGCTTTCTACTTTTTTGCTGGTCTTTTTGCCGATGCGATCATAAAGCTTTTTCCACTCGTTGGTCGCTTTGGCAATGTCTTCTTGCGTGGTGTTCCAACCACCGCTAATGCGTATGGCGGTTGCCGCAATATCTTTGCCAAAACCCATGGCTTTAATCACATGCGATGCCTCAATCTTTCCAGATGAACATGCAGAGCCTGCACTCACCGCAACGCCGTTCAAATCAAACGCCATTAGCTGCGTTTCGCTGCTGATTCCAGGCATAGCAACACAGCTAGTACCTGGCAGACGTGCGACATCTTTGCTAAAGACATACGCATTTTGCGCGTGGGCAATAATCTCATTTTCCATTGCATCCAGCCAGCCACGCAAATTTTGCCAATGCGCTGCATCTTTTTGCGCCAACTCCACTGCAAGGCCAAACCCATTAATAGCTGCAACATTTTCTGTTCCAGCGCGGCGCCCCAATTCTTGCCCGCCACCGGTCAGGAGAGGTTTTATCGGCAAATCGTTGCGCAAGATTAATGCTGCTGCGCCATGCGCGCCGCCTAATTTATGTGCTGAGACAGTCATCATATCCACACCCAGCATACTAAAATCTGTAGAGATTTTTCCCAAAGCTTGCGCAGCATCGGTATGCACCAGCACATCCCCACCCCAAGCTCGGCAAATTTTTACAATATCTGCAATAGGCTGAATCGCACCGGTTTCATTATTAGCCAGCATTACCGAAACCAAGGTGGGCGTGGTATCTTGCTCTAACATCTCGCGCAAGGCATCCAGTTGTACAATGCCTTGATTATCCACAGGAATACGCTGTGCATGGGGTACGGTTTTGGTGATTGAGGAATGCTCGATCGCAGAAATTAGAATGCGGCGGCTTGCTTCACCACGCAAAACCGCATTATTTGCTTCCGTGCCGCATGAAGTAAAAACAATTTCGTTTTTCCAGCAATTCAGTGATTGCGCAATTATCTCGCGGGCATTTTCAATATATTTTTTTCCCTCACGCCCATAGAAATGTACCGAAGACGCATTATGCGGCTCTGTAAGTAGCTTGCTCATGCGTGCTACCACTTCAGGGCGTACAGGGTTTGTGGCATTATAATCAAGATACGTAATGCGTGGCATGGTTATTGTTCCGCTGATTTTTGCTTTTTACTATCCCAGCGGGTAGCTGTGCCAGCGCCCTGCTCTTTACCTTCAAGTGTATCAAGTCGTGCCTGCAGCGTTTCGATATGTTTTGCCATAAGCACCAATTGGTTATCTACCGGATCTTTCATTCCGCGCTTAGGAATGGCATAAGGCGAAAAATCTTTGCACAAGCCGGAGGCCTTATCTTTTTGCCGTTCACGGCCTTCTATAGAATGGGCAGGAACACCCACCATTGTTGCATCATTCTTAACATTGCTAACAACAACCGCATTCGACCCAATACGCGCATTATCGCCGATGGAAATTG
>JAKUPQ010000071.1 GCA_022450665.1 Alphaproteobacteria bacterium
ATTGTCGCAAAGCAATATCTGCCCCGCCAACCCCTGAAGCGCCGCTTTCCATAAAATCGACATTGGCAACCCGCTCCATTGCAATAAACGCTTCTCGTGCTGCCGCACTTTGCGAAGCAGTGAATGCTGCCGTTGCAACACCGTCATCATTGCCATTTCCGTCTACCGAATTAAAACTATAGGTAATGCGCGTTGTGCCATCGCTGCTGGCAGGCCATTGAAAAGGGGTGTAAATAGCGGTGAATGGATTGGTGGTGACCACGGTACTTCCTTTGGTTAGATAATGTATGGAGCGAACTCAGCGTAGCATAAATTACAGGGGATATTAACTAATATTACCTGCGGCAACATATAATCACGCGAAATTAATGCTTACGTTATACAGACTCAATACCGGTATGTACAAAAAAATCACATCAATCGTTTGTGACTGCGGTTTTAGCTTTCACCTTTGTGCGGCTTTGGCTATGCTTTGGCACATATCACGTAAAGGAGAAACGGTATGGCAATTGATGATTTTGAACCGGGCGGCGTAGGTCAGGTGAATGCTGGAATATTTGGTCTTCCACATAACGAAGAAGAATCTTCCATCGTTTTATTGCCGGTGCCGTGGGATGTAACCACCAGCTATATGCCCGGCACCCATGCTGGCCCGCAATCCATATTGGAGGCATCTCCCCAGCTGGATCGCCATCATGCAGATTTTCCGGGATTTTGGAAACAAGGTGTGCATCTAAAACAAAACGCTGATGGGATTCTTGAGCGCAATCACTCGTTACGTAAAGATGCAGAAACCGTGATTGCCCATCTAGAAGCAGGTAAAAAACCAGATGCAGCACATAACGCGCTGGTGAAAAAAATTAATGAAGGATCAGCCAAAGTTACCGCATGGCTCAAAAAAGAGAGCCTTGCACTGCTCGACAAAGATAAACTCGTTGGAGTTGTGGGCGGCGATCACAGTGTGCCTTTGGGGCTTATGCAAGCACTGGCCGAGAAAAACGATGATTACGGGATACTGCATTTTGATGCACATCACGATTATCGCAATGCCTATATGGGGCTGGAAGAATCCCACGCTTCAATTATGTATAATGCCACAAAAATTCCGCAGATAAGCAAATTAGTACAAGTAGGCATTCGCGATTTCAGCCGGTCGGAAATGGAATTTGCCCGTGCGGATCGTGCGCGTTTAGTCACGTTTTATGATCAACAGCTGAAAGAAGAGCAGTTTTTAGGCGGTACATGGCATGATCAATGTCTCGATATCATCCGCCATTTGCCGGATCGGGTGTATATTTCTTTCGATATCGATGGGCTGGCGCCGCATTTATGTCCGAACACAGGCACACCGGTTCCGGGAGGTTTGGAATTTGCACAGGCGGTCTATCTGATCAAGCTTGTGGCCAAAGCGCATAAAATCATAGGCTTCGATTTGGTGGAAGTTGCTGGCGATGCGCACTCTATCGACGCCAATGTGGGCGCACGCCTCTTGTGGCATCTATGCGGCTATAGCAGCATTAGCAAGCGCAGCCACTGGGTACTTTAGGGATGCAATTTGTTTGGCTTAGTTATTATTGCCTACTAAATGCGATGTTGTTGTTTATCATAATGCTATCAGGCATTGCTGGTGCGCCCCTTTGTCCACGCTACCGCTTTATCTTCACCCCTGAGGGCGCCGTGTGGGATGCAACAATATATTAACCCTACTAACTTTCTTGAACTTTTGCATCGTTACGTTATATTCTTTTGCTCTTAAACAGATATTCAGACGGAGGAAGTTTTGGGAGCAGTATTGATTATCGGCGCAGGTGCCGCTGGCTCTGTTGTAGCACAGAAATGCGCCATGAATCGCGATGTATTTACCCGCATTCATTTGGCAAGCCGCACACTCAGCAAATGCGAAGCAGTGAAAGAATCCTGCAAAACCGACATTAGCATTTCGCAGGTAGATGCGGATAATGTTGCCGAAACCGTTGCTCTCATCAATGAATTCAAGCCCGACCTTGTAGTCAATATGGCGCTGCCCTATCAGGATTTGCCAATTATGGATGCCTGCCTTGAATGCAAGGTGGACTATATGGACACCGCTAATTATGAACCTAAAGACGACCCCAATTTTCATTATGGCTGGCAATGGGATTATCATGAGCGCTTTTTAGAAGCCAAAATACGCGCCTATCTCGGTGTCGGTTTCGACCCTGGTGTGACCAGCATTTTCTGCGCCTATGCGCAAAAGCATTTGTTTGATGAAATCCACACCATCGACATTATCGACTGCAATGCGGGTGATCACGGCAAGGCGTTTGCCACCAACTTCAACCCAGAAATCAATATTCGCGAAATTACCAAAGATGGCAAATTCTACCAGAATGGCGAGTGGAAGACCATTCCTGCTCTTAGCCAGTCAAAGATGATTGATTTTCCGGAAGTAGGCGAGAAACGCGGCTATCTTATTTATCATGAAGAACTGGAATCGCTGGCCAAACACATACCACATCTTAAGCAAGCGCGGTTTTGGATGACGTTTTCCGAGGCCTATATCACTCACCTCAACGTACTACAAAATGTAGGGATGACAGGTATTCATCCCGTGAATCATCACGGCGTGGACATCATTCCGTTAGAGTTCCTCAAAACACTACTGCCCGAACCGTCATCGCTGGCAGATGGCTATACGGGCAAAACCTCTATTGGCTGCATTATCGAAGGGCTGAAAGATGGCGAGCGTAAAAAGGTGCTGATTTATAACGTATGCGAACATGAACAATCCTTCGCCGAAGTCAACGCGCAAGCAGTGTCTTATACCACGGGTGTACCTGCTGCCACCGGAGCGATGATGGTGATTAAAGGGCTGTGGAGCGGTGAAGGCGTGCTCAACACCGAGCAGTTAGACCCCGACCCGTTCTTAGAAGAACTGGCTAAGCAAGGCTTGCCGTGGCATGTGAAAGAACTGCCAGTAACGCAGGAAAAACAGGATCCCGTGGCAGCGTAATGGGAATCGAGAAACTCGCCCCCACCATCGCATCTCCCGCCTATGTTATTGACGAGGCGGCGTTGCTACGCAATTTGGCATTGCTTAAGCAGGTAAAAGAAGCGGCGGGATGCAAAATTATTTTTGCGCAAAAGGCCTATGCCTGCTTTGAAACCTATAAGTTGATGGCGGAATATTTGGATGGTACAACGGCCAGCGGAATCTATGAAGCGCGGCTGGGCAAAGAGCATTTCGGCAAAGAGGTGCATGTGTATTCACCTGCGTTTGATGCCGCAGAAATTAAAGCGCTACTGCCTATCGCCACGCATGTAACATTCAATTCGTTGGAGCAATGGAAGCACTATAAACCGCAAATGACGGATATTTCGTGCGGGCTTCGCCTTAACCCTGAGCTAAGTATCACGGGTACAGATTTGTATAACCCTTGCATACCCGGATCACGCCTTGGCATCCCCTCCACTACTCTTAAAGGCGCGGATTTAAGGGGCATCAAAGGGCTGCATTTTCATATTTTATGCGAAAACAACCATGATGCCTCAGCAAAACTGATTGATACCGTAGCAGAAAAATATGCTGAATTGCTGCCGCATATGGAATGGGTGAATTTTGGCGGTGGACATTTTATTACCCACCCCGAGTATCAACCACAAGTGCTGATTGACGCTATTAAACGCTTCCGCGCCCGTTATCCACAACTTGAGGTGATTCTTGAGCCCGGCGGCGCAGTGGTGCTGAATGCAGGTTATCTGGTCGCAGAGGTGCTGGATATTGTGCAAAACGAGAAGTCGATTGCTATTTTAGACACAAGCGCCACCGCGCATATGCCAGACGTGCTAGAAATGCCCTATCGCCCCAACGTGCTGGGCGCAGGCGAAGCAGGCGAAAAAGCGCATAGCTACGAGTTTGCGGGGCGCACCTGCCTAGCGGGAGATATTATTGCTGATTATAGCTTCGACGCGCCTCTGCAAATTGGTGATCGCGTAGTATTTTGTGACATGGCGCAATATAGCATGGTCAAAAACACCATGTTCAACGGTATTCCCTCACCGGATATTGGTATTTTAGACAGCAAGGGTAGCTATCGCATCCTGCGGCAATTTACCTATGATGACTTTAAATCGCGTAATGGCTGAGCTTCACCATTTTGTAACAATTATCATGTATACTTTCAGCAATATCTTACTTTTGTATACATTTTTTGTATTAGCTTTACCGCACAACAGTTTCAGGCACTGCCCTACCCAACTGTGACTTACGTCACTCGACTTCGTAAGGAGTGGTTAACATGATTGGCGTTGCCCTTGTTACTGGTCTGCTCGCACTCTTCTTCATCGGCGCCAGCCTGTGGATCTTGAACTGCCAGCGCAAGGCCAAGGACACCACGGGATACTTCATGCTCATGTTCATCACCATCGGTGCAGCAGCTTCGTTCGCGAACTTCGCCCGAATGGCGCTTGCCACATGTGCATGACAACCCGCCCCCATGTTACAAGCAAACCCCGTTTTAAAAACACCGGTTACCGGTATTTTTAGCGGGGTTTCGCTTTTATATTCACAAAATCGTAACAGTCTTGTGCTAGTATTACCCTGTCTACTTGCTTGCGTATATGTTTTAACACCCCCTCTCCTTTTTTGGAGAATGACATATACCTCGCTACAGTTGATACTGAAATGACGCAAGACCCCGTGTCCATCCGTCTCTACTCTCCGTTAGGAGTGTGTTCACATGCCTGCTTTCTTGGTGCTTGCTCTCGTGACCTGCATCGGCTGGATCTACCTGATCAACAGGATCAAGCGCAGCAAGCGCCTGACCAAAGGTCAGAAGATCTTCCGCATCGCGTTCTGCATCACGGGACTCTTCGCAACCATCGTCTTCACGATCATCATCATGATCATCCGAGCGATCGTCACCGCCTTCTAGGCAGCAACATGTACCATCTCTGGCAGCCCTCCCATTATGTTTCACCTTCGGGTGTTTCGGGAGGGCTTCCTACTTTATAAATGCAAAAAATTCACCCTATTGTCATATTAAATCTGTATAATAGCCAAGCTTGCGTATCTTCAGCTGTATTTATTACCCCACAAGGGTTTTTTGCTGAAGATTTCAGATATGCTCTGTCCATTTTGGTTTCATGCTTATAGCCGCTGTTACCTTCACTCAGATTGGAGTTTACGCCCATGGAAGCCCTCGCAGGTTTCTTGAAGCTTGTCATTCTCTTCGGAATTCTTGCTGCAATTGTTTACAGCATCATCGCCTACACTGTTTTGCACGATATCGCGCAAGCACGGCGAGAGATGAAGAACCACCGCAACATGGATCACAAGGAGTATCGGCGATTGACGTGCTGGATGATCGGTAGCGGAATGATCTCTGCTTTACTGTTCAGCCTCGCGACACTCGCTGCAATCACCAGCTCCTGACTGGCGGCCCTCCCATAATATTCACCTTCGGGTGTTTCGGGAGGGCCTCCTTTTTTGTGCAGTTGTATTTTTCTGGGTAATGGCTAGACTGACAAAACAAACAATGATTTTCCGTATAATATGATCAAGCCCTTGACGCATAGGCGCTTTCTTGCGCTAGCTATTCCTAATGTTGTTACCAACCTAACCGTGCCTTTGGCAGGGCTGTTAGACATGGCATTTTTGGGGCATCAAAGCACTGTTCTACCTTTAGCAGGTGTGGCACTGGCTACGGTAATTTTTGATTATTTATATTGGAGCTTTGGCTTTTTGCGCATGAGCACTACAGGATTAACCGCAGGAGCCTATGGATCGGATAATCAACATGAACAAGCGGCGGTGTTCTGGCGAGCGCTGCTGATGGCCGTTGGCATTGGCGGGTTAATGGTGGTGTTACAAGCGCCTATTGGTATAGCGGCATTCGCTTTGCTGAGCGGCGATGAAGCCATTAAAACCGCAGGCTATGGCTATTATTATGCGCGTATATGGGGCAGCATTCCGGCACTTGGAATTTATGTGTGTGCTGGCTGGTTGCTAGGGCGACAACATCCGGGTTATGCGCTACTGATTGCTACATTACTCAACAGCCTGAATATTGCCCTCGATTGGTTATTTATTATGCATTGGCAATGGGGAGCCGCAGGTGCTGGCGCTGCAACGGCCATTGCCGAATGGTGTGCATTTCTTACGGCACTGGCTATTATTCGACATATCTGGCGAGGGCAACTGCCAAAAATTCCGTGGAAAGAATTATATGATAGTCACGCCGTGGCTACGATGCTGCGTTTAAGTGGCAATTTGATGCTACGTACTTTTTGCCTGATTACGACCTTTGCGATATTTACCAATTTCTCGGCGGCTATGGGTGGAGTTGTGTTGGCAGGAAATGCCTTGCTATTACGATTTTTAACTACCGCCGCCTATGGTATTGATGGGTTCGCCTTTGCTCTTGAATCACTTGCAGGGTACTATCACGGCTCGGGTCAGGCGGATATGCGTAAAGCATCGCTTACCATGGCGCTGCGCTGGAGCTTGATGATTGTGGCGATGTTTGTAGCGGTTTTATGGTGGCAAGCGCCGCTGTTATTAGACCTGCTAACCATTCATGAAGACGTTATCTCCCATGCACGCACCTATATGCCCTATTTAATAGCAACGATCAGTATTGCGGGGTTCGCATACATATACGATGGATACTTCATAGGGCTTGCAAGGGGGGATGTACTACGCAACTCGATGGTAGTTGCGCTGACGGTGGGTTTTATGCCGTGGATCATCGCCATGTGGGTATCGCCCAGTGTGGCTGTGTTGTGGTGGGGAATGATATGTTTTACGGCACTGCGGGGAATTACTTTATTTTGGGCAAGCAAGCGCCTACCCTGAACGGTAGATGTTATCGTACAGGCCCATCACTAGGTTTACCTACCTTAGCTTGCCATGAATTAACAGCCGTTTTTATATTTGGATCGGTATCGCCACCACTCATGGCAACTTTAAGTGCGCCGCCTATTGCATTAACAGCTGATTTAGCGGCATTAGGCAGTTTTGATTCTGGTGTAGGCATACCTTGCTGAGGTGCTTGAGATTTTGCGTGTATATCTCTAGGTTGGGTTACTCCCAATTGTCCTGCTTCTGTTGCCAGAGTAGCTAGCACCGCAGCGGCAGTGGCACCTAAATCTCTACCAGTATTATTTGTCTCTGGAGCACGCATGGTACTAACCCTTTACATTCATTTTATTTCATTTGCACGTTCTATTAAGTCCCGAATCCGCTCATCGCCATTTTCGTATAAATCACGGCGCACTGCCTCGGGATCTCGCGGGTCATAGGACGAAGACATTCCCGCTACCACCAGCAAATCCGAGCGCAAACTCGACAAATCATTCGCAAAATCTTCATAGCCTGCTGCTTCCACTTCTTCCATAATACTGGATATCATGCGGATATTGCGAAGCAATGTGCTTTGACGGTCTAACCCGTTACTGCTCATATGCACTTCACCTTCAGCCATGAACACATGCTCCTGTTCATTATAACGCAACTTATCACATTCATGTTACGATTATATTACGAGAATGCAAATTTGCGAAATAAATTTACTATAATATTAGTGCAACCATCACCGGCACATATAGCGCAGCGAAAATTGTGCTTAGAACTACGGCGGTTGCGGTCTTTTCTGGTTCGCATTTTAACAAGGCGGCAATCGCTACAGAATTGGCTGCAAGAGGCATTATAGAAATTAATAGTACCGCACGGCGCACCGAATCGGAATAAAAATCGAAAATTTGCTGGTCAAGCCACACTACTCCTAATGCCAAAAGCGGCCACGCTATAAATCGCGCAACAAACAATATGGCGGTAAAACCGACATCAATGCTGAAATTGCGCATTCCAGATAAGCCAAGTCCAATTATCATCATGCCTAACACAGTGTATGTGCCTTCAAAATATTGCAGGAAATCATAAAATATTGCGGGCATTGATAGTCCGGAAAGGCTAATAGCCGCACCGCCAAACAGCGCATAAATTACTGGTAGCCGCAATGTTTTGCGCAAACTGTCCGATGCGCTGTATTGCCCCTTGGCAGTCATATAAAAGCCTATCGTGCTTTCATATATGGTAACGCCTATAACCAGCATAAGGTATATACCCACCGTCTGCGCATCAAACAGCATCATAGCGATAGGCAACCCAAAATAGCCATTATTTCCCGTTCCGGCGGCGGCGGCCATAATATTAGGGCGGCCATCGCTATAAAGGCGGCGTGCGATCAGGTAAGTTGCGCCACCAATAATCAGCGACAATAGCCACCCCAGAGCCGGCATAAATAATAATGCTGGGGTGAGCTGCATTTTGGTGATACCGCCAAAAAATACAATTGGAGCGATGATATATATCATTAAACTGGCGATGCTATCGCGCTGCACATGCAGCCACTTGCCCGCCACAAATCCCAGCGCTAAATTGCCATATAGGGGAATAACTTTAATAAGAAGCGCAAAAAACACAGGCATAGCGAAACCGCAATTTTACAGACATAAAAACTATAACTTATGTGTTTGTAGGTGCGCTGTGGATTTTACACCAGCTTTTTTTGATAAACCCCATACATACTGAACCCCCATTCAGGGTTTACTTATAAACGCAGTAACGTTAGGATGAGCGCCTAACAGCAACAACATATATGGATATATGCGCCATTTTTATTGACTGATTATTATGCTTGGAATCACGGTCAGCGCTCTGCCCGCGTTCGCCTCTGGCATGATGACAGATGTGGTATCTACTCCCGCAATCGCGCAATCCGAATTTCCACAGCCCGAAATTGATGCTACTGCACAGCCCCAACAAAACTCTCTTATAGAGCGCAGTGGTGTTAAAGAGCCGCTGATTCCTAATGTCAGCAATCGTGACTATGTAGTAATCTTACATGGTATTGGCCGCACTAGTGTATCAATGGCCAAAGTTGCCCGTACTTTTAGCCATGCAGGGTACAAAGACGATAACATTGGTTATAACTCCACCCGCGACACGTTGCACATAATTATTGATGAGGTATACAAACGTATTCGCCGCTATAGTGATGATGCAAATCAGAGAGTGCATTTTGTGTGCTATTCGTTGGGATGTCTGGTAACGCGTGGAATTATTGAGCAACACCGCCCTGCAAACTTGGGACGCGTTGTGATGATGGGGCCGCCGAATCAAGGCAGTGAGTTGGCCGATTATTTAAAGCATCATACTATTTCCAACTGGTTATTAGGCCCAAATTTACCACAACTTGGCACTGGCAACCGTGAAATGTTAGAAAGGCTTATAGGCAATCGCGCCAATTATGAGCTGGGTATTATTGCAGGACAAGATGCAATAGACCCGATTGGCGCTTATATACTGCCCGATGCCGATGATGGCCGCGTACCGGTGGAGCGTACAAAATTAGCCGGAATGAAGGAGCATTTAGTTGTAAATGCAAATCACACCACATTGATTATGAACAGCGATGTTATTGCACAAGCGCTGCATTTTATTGAACACGGAAGGTTTAATCATGTCACAAGCCCCCGATAGCACCACCAAACAGATGCCCATACTTTATTCCTATCATGAATGCCCGTTTTGTATTCGCGCAAGGTTAGCTATTGCGGCAAGCGGATTGAAATGCGAATTGCGCGAAGTGGCGCTGCCCGATAAACCAGCGCAGCTTTTTAAAGCTTCGGCAAAAGGAACCGTGCCAGTTATTGTACTAGAAGACGGGAAGGTTATTGACGAAAGCATGGAAATAATTCACTGGGCGCTGGCGCAATCAGATCCGCTCAACTGGCGCCAGCTGGAAATTCCGCAAGCCGAAATTAAAGCCCTGATTGATGAAAACGACAACCGCTTCTTAAAAGCGATGTTGGCAGTAAAAAAGCCCGAGAAGCTGAGCGAGGAAGACAAAAAAAACGACTGGGAACAAGTGGCACATGACTTTTTAGTAAAGTTGGAGCGCAAACTAGATGTCAATCGTTACCTGGCCGGAAATCAGGTGACGCTTGCAGATATTTGCATTGTGCCGTTTGTTTTGCTATATGCGCAGTGCAAGCCCGACATGCTCGCAGAATTTTCCCGTGTATTAAATTGGGTGGAAGGCTTTCGCTACAGCGACCTTTACCGCCGGGTAATGCAGGAATATCCCGCGTGGCATGAAGGAATGGAACCCTCAGTTTTTCCGTAAGCCAATGATTGATAACACCGCTCAACCCCCTCATGCTACGCGCCCGATTATGCTGGCCGCGATGTACAAATTTGTGCCCCTGCCCGATTTTGAGCAATTACGTCCTGTGTACAAACAACGGATGCTGCATTTT
>JAKUPQ010000072.1 GCA_022450665.1 Alphaproteobacteria bacterium
ACTTTGTTTTCATTGTCGGTAATGCTCATGCTGGGGGCGTATTCGCCGAGTGGCATAGTAATGCTATATCCCTTCATGGGATAGATTGGCACTTTAATACCCAGCTTGCGCAAGTGAATATAACTATAAGAGCCCATGCACATTACAAAGGCATCGGCAAATTTAAGTCCGTCATTCGTCATGACAGATTTAATACGTCCGTTTTCTACGTTTAATGCGTGAACCGTTGTGTTGTAATTAAATTTCACATTTAGGCTTTGTTCGGCAATCTTTGCCATACCTTGAGTGAATTTTCCGCAATCGCCGCTTTCATCTATGGCACAATATACGCCGCCAGTAATGCTTCTGCTGCTATGTTGTAGCGTTGGTTCTTTGTTGAGGCACGCATCTTTGTCCAGCACCTCCATACTAAAATTAGTGCCAGAAAACTTGTTTTGGTAGGCGGCTTGTTCTTTTGCGTGCTCGAAGTCTTTTTCGCCGGTATAAACATGCAAAATTCCACTGCGCATATTATCGAAAGGCACACCTGTTGTAACGCGTATGCGTTCCATCACCTGTTTGCTGTATATGCCAAGGCGTAATAAATTCACAGAATTCATGTTGCAACGGTCTTTCAGGCAATTGCGCAAAAACGCAAGGCTCCACTGCATCATATGGGGATCTAAGCTGGGTTTCAGCACCAAAGGCGCGTCTTTTTTAAACATCCAACTCAAAACTTTTGGTAGCACATGCGGGTTTGCCCATGGCTCGGCATGGCTGAAACTGAGCTGACCACCATTGGCATGGCTGGTTTCTGCCGCTGCTTCTGATTGCCGCTCGATTATCTCGACTTCATGGCCGCGCTCTGCCAGCACATACGCGGTGGTAATGCCGATTACGCCTGCCCCTAATATTGTTATTTTCATATGTGTGAACTCACATACCTTAGAATTTATAAGCCATCACTCTTAGCATATTTTATGCATGGTTACAGAATTTTTTAATGTAGATAGTGCCGCGCAAACATGCCATTGTATAAATATCACTTATTATTACTACCAAGGTCTTTACATGCAGTCTTATCTATCTACTACACTTGCCAAAACTTCAACGCCACTAGAATTAATTACAAAAGAATTTTACAAAACCTGGCTGAAATCGCAGCCGGATGTAGTGTGTAGCTGGTTACAACACACAGGCTTTAAAGGTGATGTCGGTAAATATGCATTATTACCAAACGCCAAAGGTGAGATGCAGCAAGTAATAGCGGTGGTGGCGGATAAGCCGGACATCTGGAGCATTGCAACTCTTGCAGATGCCTTGCCAGAAGCGCATTATGCTTTAAACCACAACATTAAGGGGCTTAATGTCACCGATTTAGCACTGGGCTGGCAATTGGCAACGTATAATTTCGATACGTTTAAAGCAAAAAAAGCCAAAAAGTTTGCTACGCTATGCATAGGTGACGGTATAGACGTTGCAGCAATAGAAGCAGTAGCCGAAGCAATATTTATGGCGCGGGATCTGATTAATCGTCCGGCAAATGATTTAACGCCTTATGCGCTTGCAGATGCAGCACATGCGCTGGCAAAAAAACATAATGCGCAATATGCTGTAGTTAAAGATGATGCCCTATTAACCAAAAACTATCCGCTTATTCATGCTGTTGGGCGCGCCAGTGATAATCGTCCGTGTTTGGTAGATATGCGCTGGGGTAATGAAAAACATCCAAAAGTAACCTTGGTTGGTAAAGGGATTTGTTTTGATTCTGGGGGGCTAGACATTAAGCCTAGCAGCGGTATGTTGATGATGAAAAAAGATATGGGCGGTGCTGCAAATGTGCTGGCGCTGGCGCATATGATTATGGCGCTAAAATTGCCCGTGTGTCTGCGTGTAATGATTCCAGCGGCAGAAAATAGTGTGTCTGGTAATGCTTTTCGCCCCAAAGACATTATTCAAAGCCGCAAAGGAATCACGGTTGAAATAGGCAATACCGATGCAGAAGGGCGGCTGGTTTTGTGCGATGCTTTATCAGAAGCCGACGATGAAAAGCCAGACATGCTTATAGATTTTGCTACATTAACCGGTGCGGCAAGGGTGGCGTTAGGCACAGATATGCCCGCATTTTTTACCAATGATGATGTATTGGCTAACGATATTAGCAACGCTAGCACACAAGCCGGCGATCCTTTATGGCGGTTACCTATATGGGAGCCGTACCGCGAGATGTTGGACAGCGATGTTGCCGATATCAGCAATGCCGGAAGCAGTGGCTTTGGCGGGGCGATTACCGCCGCTTTGTATTTAAAAGAATTTGTCGAACATACTGCATCATGGGTGCATATAGACTTGATGGCGTGGAATGTGAAATCTCGCCCCGGACGTCCTGTTGGTGGGGAGGCAATGGGTATACGCGCAATTTATCAGATGCTGCAAAAACGTTATGGCACATGAATTTTGCGTAAACCTTGCAAAAGCAATCGACTCGGATTATCTGTATTATAATATTGCACAGATTGGCTAAATGTTATGGAATACTACATTAAAGACACCGAAAAGGCCGATGGCCCCTATGATATGATGGCGATTATACGCAAAGTGCGTAATGGCTCGGTGAGCGAACATACCTTGATTGCAACTACGGTTTTTGAAGAGCCAAAACCTGCCGAAAGCTATAAAGAGTTTGCCGATTTCTTTGTGGATGACGAAGATGCGGAAGCCGCAGGTGCGCCCTCTGTGCGCCCACCGCGCAATCTGGCTGCATTATTAGCGATTGGCGTGGAGTTTTTGAAAAACAATATTGGCGCCACCATGTTTTCTGGTTTGTTTATGGTGGCGTGGGTGTTGATTGCCATGGCTACTATTTCACAAGGCGGAATTATCATGCCGCTAATTGGGGTGGGGGCGTGTTACTTTTTAATGGGCGGCTATCTGTATGGTATTTTGCGCTATGTTCGCGGCAACCCCGTAAATCCCGGGCTGATTATAGGTATCATTGCATCCACCGCAATTAATATGGCAGTGGTTTCGTTAGTAGTGGCTATTCTAATGCTGCCACCAATATTTCTGGTGAGCATGCTGGGCACAGATATGCTGATTTTGACTTTACCCATATTGTTCATATTTTTACTCATTATTTTCACCATAATGAGCTTTGCGCCATTATTAATTACGCAAAAGAAAATGGATTTCTGGGATGCAATGCGTGAAAGCTTGCGCGTTGTTACCATGAATAAAGGCCAAAACCTGGGTAATGTATTTGGTTTGATGGCGTTGAATTTTATCTTATGTTTTGCCATGCCAGTGGTATTTCCAATAACAATGGCGGCGCTCGTTGATCTATATGATGAGCATTTTGGCTAGAAATAACCTTTTTTACCACAAAATATAGTGTTTTTATGTGTATAAACACCGCTTCGCAATCTTAGCGAATTGTTGCTGAGCGGGCATTTGCGCCTTGTGGATAAATTTGGCATACCCAAGTGTAAAAAATCGCTTGCGTATAGGCACTTAAGCTGCTTTTATGTCACGAGTAGGAAAAAAATTCCCACCTTTAACGTTTTGTTAACACTTGAGGCGGAGAATAGACGATGAAGAAAGTGCATGCACGGTGCAGTAAGCAAAGCCGTGCGGATAGCTACAGGAGAAATATCCAATGAGCGCACTCATGCAATCGTTAAAGGAAGTCAGCCCCGTTAAACTCGCTGCCATGGCAGGCACCGCCGTAGTTTTATTAGGCTTTTTCATTTTTATATCTACGCGTGTAGGCACACCCATGATGGCGCCGCTATATAGCGGGCTGGACATGAAAGACAGCGCACAAATTGTTGAGCAGCTGGAAAAATCCGGCATTCCTTACGAAATCTCTGCCGGTGGCGCACAAATTTTAGTCCCTTCCGATCAGGCGCTGCGCCTTCGTATGAGCATGGCGCAACAAGGCCTACCCAATAGCGGTAGTGTCGTCGGTTATGAAATTTTCGATCGCGATGCGGTACTTGGCACCTCCAATTTTGTGCATAGCGTGAACATGCTACGTGCATTAGAGGGTGAGTTGGCGCGTACCATCAGTTCTTTTCAGAAAGTAGATAATGCGCGGGTGCATCTGGTGTTGCCTAAGCGTGAGCTATTCACCCGCGAGCGGCAAAAAACTTCTGCCTCGGTGGCATTAACCCTGCGCGGCGTGAACGAGCTGAGTAAAAGCGAGGTTGCCGCGATTCGCAATCTTGTATCCTCTGCTGTGCCGGAGCTTGCGGTAAATGAGGTAACGGTAGTAGATAGTAAAGGTAAAATGCTTGCGCGTGGCGGTAGTGAAGACGATTTAGGTATGATGGCCGACACAGCTGCGGAGTATCGCGTGGCTTATGAGCGCCGCACCCGCGATCAAGTGGAAAGCATGTTGGAAAACATCCTTGGATATGGACGTGTAAGAGCCGAAGTCACCGCAGACATTAATTTTGATCGTATTGTCACCAACTCCGAAACCTTCGACCCTGAAGGGCAGGTGGCACGTTCGGTGCAAAGCACAGAAGAAACAGAATCTAACCGCGAAAAAGATCAGCAGGAAAATGTAAGCGTGGGCAATCAGTTGCCGGACGCAACAGTAGATAATGCCGGCACCTCTAATGAAAGCAATCGTTCTTTGGTGGACGAAATAACCAATTACGAAATCTCTAAAGTGGTAGAAAACCACATTCGCGAAACCGGCAATGTAAATCGCTTGTCTGTGGCCGTGTTGGTAGATGGTACGTACAGCACCGATGAAGAGGGAAATCAGATATACCAGCCACGTTCTGAGGAAGAGCTCGCGAAAATTGCTACGCTGGTACGCTCATCTGTCGGCTTTGATGTGGATCGTGGAGATAATATTGAAGTAGTGAATATGCAATTCTCGGAGCGTCCGGTTACCGGCGAAGCCGACGGCCCGTTCGAATGGCTCAAGCAGGATTTGCAAGGCATTATCCAAACGCTGGTTATTGGTATTGTTGCAATCCTCGCCATTTTGCTGATTATTCGCCCGATTGTTAACCGTGTTATCGAAGTATCTTCGCAAACCCATGAAGATGACGAGGAGGAGGCGCTAGCCGATCACCTTGCGTTGTTAGGGCCTGATTTAACCGCACTTACCGATCAGCGCGAACACGAAGAAGAAGAAATGATTAATATTGAGCATATTCAGGGCAAGGTACGATCTTCGGCAGTGAAGCGTGTGCAGGATATTTTGGAAAACAATCCAGACGAAGCGCTTGGCGCCTTGCGTCGGTGGATGGAACAGCGGAACGTACCTGCATAAACAGGTTTCTATTGGGTAATTTATGTCGCAGGATAACAAGCAAAAAGACGATTACAAGAAGCTGTCAGGCATTCAGAAGACTGCGATTTTTCTGCTTTCTGTAGGCGAAGAGCATGCGGCAAAAATGTTCAGCCTGATGGAAGATGATGAAATTAAAGATGTGTCGCATGCAATGGCCGGTCTTGGCCGTGTGAGCGCAGAGGTGGTTGAGCAGTTATTCATGGAATTCTCCGACCAGCTATCGGCTGGCGGCGGCATTGTGGGTAGTCATGAAGGCACTGAGAAGTTGCTGATGAAAGCGCTTGGTAAAGACCGCGTTGACGACATCATGGAAGATATACGTGGTCCTGCCGGTCGCACCACATGGGAAAAGCTGGGTAATGTAAATGAAGAAATTCTCGCTGCTTATCTTAAAAATGAATATCCGCAAACCATTGCATTAGTCTTATCTAAAATCACCTCAGCCCATGCTGCAAGAGTATTGTCTGTTTTGCCAGAGGATTTGGCGATGGAAGTGGTGACGCGAATGCTAAGTATGGAGGCTATCAAAAAAGAGGTGCTTCAAGGCATTGAAAACACGCTTAAAGTTGAGTTTATGAACAATCTGGCACGTACCCAGCGTCGCGATAGCTTTGAGATGATGGCGGAAATCTTCAATAACTTCGACCGTAATACCGAAAGCCGGTTTATGTCTAACTTAGAGGATCGCGATACAGACTCTGCCGAGCATATTCGCGCATTGATGTTTACCTTCGAAGATCTGGTGAAAATCGATCCGAGTGGTATTCAGGTGTTGATGCGTGGCATCGATAAAGACAAGCTTGCAATTGCACTAAAAGGCGCATCCGAAGCCATTAAAGATTTGTTCTTTTCCAATATGTCGGAGCGTGCATCTAAGATATTACGTGAAGATATGGAGGCCATGGGGCCAGTGCGTTTGCGCGATGTGGATGAAGCACAGATGTATATTGTAATGTCAGCAAAAGACCTTGCAGCTAAGGGTGAGTTGATAATTGCCGATGCAAGTGGTGAAGAACAGCTGATTTATTGATGATGACAGAAAGTAAGGAAAATAAATTGAACTACGTTTCGCAAGGGTTCCATCATAAGCCGTATGAGTTGCAGGATTTTACGAATTCTGTTGCCCCGCGCGAACAACCAGAAAAGCCGGCTACGCCGAAAGATGAAGTAGCTCCGCAAGAGCCTGTTGCAATCACTTTTAGTGAAGATGAATTAAAGGCGGCGCAAAAAGAAGCCATAGAGATGGGGCGTAAAAAAGGCTACGCGGCGGCCAAACAAGAAGCAGAAGAGGCGGCACAGGCGCATGATGTGCAGATTATGGCGCTACTCGAAGGTTTGATGGGGCGTATTGATGCGCAAATAGAAGAGCAAAATCAGCAACGCGAAGGATTGCGCCGCGATTTGGCAAATATCGTAATAATGGTATCACGAAAATTAGTAGGCAACGCCATAGATACGCAACCACTGGATTCCATTGAGCCGATGGTAAATGAGTGCCTAACTATGCTTGTGGGCGAGCCACACCTGAATATTACTGTGAGCGAAGCCTTGCAAGCGCCATTGGAGAAATATATTGGTCGTCTGCAAAGACAAGGTCAGGTGATTGAGGTGGTGACTGATCCACAAATGCAGGTGGGCGATTGTAAAATAGAATGGACGGGTGGCAAGGCCGAGCGCGATCAAGATGATTTATGGAAATCCATAGAGCGCATTGTGACTCGCGCCATAAGTCTTCCGAGTAATAAGGCAACATAGTCAAATGCTTATATAAAAAAGCACAAGTGATATATTAGGAGCTAGTATGGCTGAAGATTTAATGGATAATTTTGAAGATGAAAATGACAGTAACATTAGCTTGCATGCGGTGTCGGATATTCCGGTGCAAGTATCCGTGGTGCTGGGTAGAACCACTATGCAGGTCAACCAGCTATTGAAGCTTGGCCGTGGCGCCGTAGTGGAGCTGGATAAAAAAGTTGGTGAGCCAATCGATATTTATGTGAATAATCGTCTGGTCGCCCGGGGAGAAGTTGTGGTGGTCGAAGACCGCATTGGCGTGACGATGACAGAAATTATCAAAGCGGATCAGCGCTAATTACAACCTAATTATCAGAAGAACGGTTTCGCATGGGCTCGAACAAAAAAGATTTTTCCACGATATTGGGAATAATATTAGCTTTCGCATTGATAGCAGCGGCAATGGGCATAAGCGGATCAGGTAAATCTTTTATTGATGTGCCATCAATCCTAATTGTGCTTGGCGGTACCTGCGCTATCACACTTGCCAGTTTTACATTTAAAGAATTTATGCAAACGCCGGGCGTGGTTATGCGTAATATTTTTCGCCGCAATAGTGATCCGCGCATTGTAGCCACCACCATGTTGGATTTGGCAGAAAACGCCCGCAAAAAAGGGTTGCTGGCGATGCAGGAAGAGGTAGCAAAATATAAAAGAAACCGTTTTTTGAGTACCGGATTGGCAATGATTATAGATGGGGTGGAGCCAGAGGCTGTGGAGCGCGTAATGCGGCAGGAAATCCACTCTACCAGTGAGCGTCATGCCCATACCGCGTCAGTGCTGCGTAAAATGGCCGAGGTGTCACCAGCTATGGGCTTAATCGGAACATTGATTGGTTTGGTGCAAATGCTGGGCAATCTTGAAGATCCATCAAAAATTGGTCCTGCAATGGCGGTAGCCTTGCTAACCACCATGTATGGCGCTGTATTAGCTTATATGTTCTTCTCGCCACTAGCAGCGAAGCTTGAACGTAATTCTGCTGAAGAAATGTTAGTAAAAACACTGTTTTTGCGTGGTGTTGTATCGATTGGCAATAAAGAAAATCCGCGGCGTTTAGAAATGCTGCTGAATACTATTTTGCCACCTGCAAACCGCGTGCAATATTTTGATTAAGTAAAGGGGTAGGCAGCATATGCGTTTGCTGATTATCGGAAAACTCAACGGCCAGCTGGGTGCGGCAAGTAAAATTGCCCGCGACCGTGGTGCAAAAGTAACCAATGTAGATGATGTGGATACCGCTCTCGATCACTTGCGCGCAGGGCGCGGTGCCGATTTGGTAATGATAGATGTAGAATGTGATATTCGTCGTTTTATCGAATCGTTAGAAAATGAGCGCATATTTACCCCCGTGGTCGCGTGTGGCATAGAAGCAGACAGCCGCAAAGCCGTTGAAGCGATAAAGGCCGGTGCAAAAGAATACATTCCATTGCCACCTGATGAAGAACTGATTTCTGCGGTATTAGAAGCAATTACCGAAGAAAGCCACTCGTTGATTTATAGCTCTCCTCAAATGCAACAAGTGGTGAGTATGGCCGAGAAAATTGCGCCTTCAGATGCCAGTGTGCTAATTACGGGCGAAAGCGGAACGGGTAAAGAGGTGATTGCGCGCCATATCCATCGTAAAAGTAAGCGTAATAACGGTAACTTCATTTCTGTAAACTGTGCGGCTATTCCAGAAAATCTTTTGGAATCTGAGTTGTTCGGCCACGAAAAAGGGGCATTTACCGGCGCAGCAACACGGCGTATTGGTAAGTTCGAAGAAGCTAATAACGGCACATTACTGCTTGATGAAATCAGCGAAATGGATGCGCGCTTGCAGGCAAAGCTGTTGCGGGCCATTCAAGAAAAGGAAATAGACCGTGTAGGTGGCAGTAAGCCTGTGCAGGTGAATATCAGAATCTTAGCCACCAGCAACCGTGATCTTCAAAAAGAAGTGGCAAAAGGTACGTTCCGTGAAGATTTATTTTTCCGTTTGAATGTTATCAGCCTCATGCTTCCACCATTAAGGGATCGAGTGGAGGAAATTAAGCCATTGGCTGAGATGTTTATCGCAAAGTATTCTAAAGCCAACGGAATGCCGCCGCGATCAATGTCGGATGCTGCATTAGAAAAATTGCAATCGCATAGCTGGTCTGGCAATGTAAGAGAGTTGGAAAACATCTGTCACCGCGCTGTACTAATGGCCAGTGGTAATAAAATTGATGCAGATGCTATTATATTGCCCAGTATCACAGGCGGTTTTTCACCGCGTCCGGTTATGGCCGCAACAGAAGAACCGCCAGCAGCTACTCGCGCTTCTGATGCGCCGGAGGTAGCAAAAACCACCTCTGAAGAAGCTTCGCAACCTTCTACGGCAAGCGCTCAGAAGAATCTTATTGGCCGTACCGTTGCAAGCGTAGAAAAAGAGCTTATCATCGAAACGCTGGATCATTGCCTTGGAAACCGCACCCATGCAGCAAATATTTTGGGCATTTCTATTCGTACGCTACGCAATAAAATTAAGCTGTATAGTGAAGATGGCACAGAAATTACTCCGCCAACTCATGAGGAGGCAGGCAACTAACCTTACGGAAATGTTGCATATAAAATCTTATGGCAGATGGACAGGAAGTACAAACAACAGCCTCTAAAGCTACGCCGGATGCGAAAAAAAACGCCACGGGTGGCAGCGGGGGAGCCGCATTTTTAGGCGGTATGTCGCGTCTGTTTTCCCATACCGATGTTATATTTGCAATGGGCGTATTGGGAATTTTGGTTGTGTTGCTGCTACCTGTCCCTCCCGCGCTGCTTGATTTTTTGCTGGGCATTTCTATTACACTAGCTGTATTAATTCTGATGACGGTGTTGTTTGTTGAAAAGCCTCTAAGTTTAAGCGCATTTCCCACTATTTTGCTGATTTCTGCACTCTTGCGATTATCGTTAAATATTGCCTCCACCCGCCTGATATTAGGGCAGGGGGATCAAGGGCCACAAGCTGCCGGACAGGTGATTTATGCCTTCGGTAACTTTGTAATGACTGGTTCGGCCATTATTGGCGCAATTATTTTTGCCATTCTTACGATTATTAATTTCGTTGTAATTACCAAAGGTTCCGGCCGTATTGCCGAGGTGGCTGCGCGGTTCAGCCTTGATGCAATGCCCGGGCGGCAAATGGCGATTGATGCCGATTTGTCAGCGGGGCTAATGAATGAAGAAGAAGC
Organism: Alphaproteobacteria bacterium; assembly: GCA_022450665.1. Classification (GTDB taxonomy): domain Bacteria; phylum Pseudomonadota; class Alphaproteobacteria; order Rickettsiales; family VGDC01; genus JAKUPQ01. The sequence continues at coordinate 10,285 of JAKUPQ010000072.1, forward strand.
CA
>JAKUPQ010000073.1 GCA_022450665.1 Alphaproteobacteria bacterium
ATTGTACCGTCAACTTTCAGAGGGCGCGAATGTGGGCGATGTGTTTCCGTTTAATCCGCGTGAAGTGGCCTCGCCTTTGCCGCGTGCTTATCAGTTTTTAGACGGTTCTGCTTATGTGAATCATGTGGAATTAGTGCGTAATTCTCGCGGCGTAGAAATGCCTGAGAGTTTCTGGACAGACCCGCTGATGTATCAGGGATGTTCCGACAGCTTTCACGGCCCATGCGATGATTTGCCTTATATCAGTTCTGAAGAATGGGGAACAGATTTTGAAGGTGAAGTGGCAGTAATTGTGAACGATGTGCCTTCGGGCGTTTCGCCAGAGCAAGCAGAAAAGCATATTAAGCTGGTGATGCTATGCAATGATGTGTCGCTACGTTTACTGGCCATGCCTGAGCTGAAAAAAGGGTTTGGCTTTGTGCAATGTAAGCCGCCATCTTCGTTCTCTCCCGTTGCGGTATCTACCACAGAGCTTGGCGATTATTGGCGCGAAGGGCGTTTGCATTTGCCGTTGCGTTCATATTTGAATGACGAGCGGTTCGGCGAACCAAATGCAGGGGTGGATATGGTATTTAATTTCGCACAGTTAGTTGCCCACGCCGCACGCACACGCCCCTTGGCCGCAGGTACGATTATTGGCTCTGGCACAGTGTCTAACAAAGACCGCAGCGTGGGCTCTTCATGTTTGGTGGAAAAACGTACGATAGAAAAGCTTGATAATGGCGAAAGCACCACACCATTTTTGAAAGCGGGAGATACGGTAAAAATTGAAATGCTGGATGATTATCATAACAGCATTTTTGGTGCGATTGAGCAGACAATGATACCGCATCGCCCAGCCAGTAAAAGTGATGCTGCATAATGGAGTTGTTTACTTATTACCGCTCATCCGCATCATACCGTGTTCGCATTGCCCTGAATATGAAGGGGCTGGAAGCGCAGCATATTGCGGTAAATCTGCTGGATAGTGAGCAACGTAGCGAAAGCTATGGCATGCTAAACCCTCAAAAGCTGATTCCAGCGCTCATGACCGATGACAGCCAGTTGCTGACGCAGTCTTTGGCGATTTTAGAATATCTGGAAGAGCGCTATCCTGATGTATCGCCGCTTCTGCCCAAAGATATATTGGGTAGGGCGCGGGTGCGTTCATTGGCACAATCTATTGCTTGTGAAATATCGCCGCTTAATAACTTGCGGGTGTTGCGGTATTTAGTGCAGGATTTACAGGCAAGTGAGGAGCAAAAACTGCAATGGTACCGCCATTGGATTCATATTGGATTCGAAGCGGTGGAAGCGATGTTGCAGCAACGGCAAACAGGGCAATTCTGTCACGGCAATAGCCCTGGCATGGCCGATTGTTGTTTGGTGCCGCAAATATATAATGCACAACGATTTGATTGCGATTTAGAGCGCTATCCTACGATTATGCGCATTGGCGATGCATGTGCGGCCTTGCCAGCGTTTGCAGATGCCCATCCAGCCAAACAAGCAGATACGCCATTGGAAGAACAATAAGGCGCTATTAACGCCGAATTTCCGCATCTGTCTCCGTAACTCGGTCAGTCCAGTTTTTTCCTGGCGGGGCTGGCTCAAATCGTTCTCGTGTTCTTTCAAACCAAGGCTGCTGGTCGGCCACTTCTTTCGCCTGTTGCATGATGGCCTCCAACCCTTCTTTGGTAGAAAGCTGAGCGTTATCCACTGCATTGCTGTTGAATTTTTCTTCGCCGCGCCCGTCTACTACCACAATATTGCTGATTCCGGCATTAGGTTGGGTTTGGTTGTGAAGGCGAATGCTGGCGTTAAAATCTTTTTCTTCATCTGCTATCGTTAAGTCTTCCCCATCTTGTTGGATCGCAGGTGTTTTCATGCTTTTCAACAGGTTAGATGTGATAACTAAGCTATCGCCCGCGCTCGTGCTGGTAATGGTTTTTTCACCACTCATAGTATGATCAAGTGCTAATATGCGGTTGCTGCCTTCGCCGGTTTCAATTTCCTGATCACCTGCCATAGAAAGCACTACCGAATTATCGCCTTTGCCGGTTTCAATCTTTTTAATGTGCCCTTTAATTACCGGGAACAATTGATTGCCGTTTTCCGCATCGGTAATGCGGCTACAATATCCGGGTGAGGTATCAAAGAAGTCATTGCCATCGCTACCAACCATCGTATCGCCACTGCCAGCAATAATAGGGGTGGCAGGAAGCTGATTTTTGCGGCCTGAAACAGGTTTGTCGTTGTTATGGGTATAGCTACTTGCATTATTTTCTATTGTAATTGCATGTTGCTCGCCTAAGTTGAAGATTTGGGGCTCGGCGGTTTCTGGTGAGGCTGTTTGATTATGTTCTGGGTTTACCCATTTAGCTAAGCCATACTCTAACGCGCCTAATCCTTCTGTATTTCCATCGGATTTCTTTTCGCCGAATTTGAAGTGCTCCAAATCGTCACTGACGGACATAACGCTAAGTTCTGCAGCTACATATTTTGTAAGGTTAGGATCCTGAAATTTTGCAATATCATCTGGCTGTGCAATACCTATGCTACGCAGCACTTCCTTCGCAAGCACATCATGTGTGCGTTTATCTGACATTTCAAAAGATTTTTTTTCTTTTGCGTCTGGTTGTTCACTTGCTTGCTGTGAATCGCTGGCAGATTTTTGAAGATAGTCGGTATTAACCATAACCAAGCCATCATCTTGTGCATAAGGTTTGGTCGCCAGATGATCTTTCATAGTGGGCGGTAACGTCGAAAATGCAATAAGGCGGTCATCCGCACTTTCAAATCCCATGATGGTGATAGATTTTTCAGGGGGTTGGCCATTGGTAGTGATATTGACTTTGATGCCTAAATCTTCTTCAAACTCTTTAGCCAGAACGCGCAGTTGTTTTTCGACGACTTCATTAGAAGACAATGGCTGAAGAACAGAATTTATGCCGGAGGTTGCATCTTTGTCATCGGCGCTGAAAAGTGCTTCAGGAAATGCGTTATCCCTGTTTTTTAACATGGTTTGAATCGCGCCATCCTGAAAGAACTCTGGGGTTTCGGTAGCAAGGTGAATGTTGAGTGTGGGCGTGCCATCCACATCTATCAGTTTATCATGGAATGCTGGTGTGCGATCTTTGCCAACCATGACCATGCCTTGAAATTCATAGCCAATAAATTTGCGTTCTTCCGTACCTTTGCCTTCAGCGGCTTTGTTGTCAAACGGATCTGCACCGCGCTCGTTGGTAGTATGCGGTTTGGGGGAAACATCGTCTAAATCAAGCGCCACCATTTTTAATGGATCCCGTACACCTGCTGCATTAGGTGTCTCACGCGCCGCTTGGCTTCGTGGTAGCGAGACAAATGCAGGATCTTTAGGCGCCTCAGCAGGATTCAAGGTGGCCACCATAAGATCGTCAGGAGTGGTGCTGCTAGAGGAAACAATATTAAGAGGCATTGTGTGAGTCCGTTTTCTGCGTGTTCTTGCTGTTATTGTTCATTTAAAAATATGCTTATGTGCGTATAGCGATAATGTAGCCAAGATTATAGGCGATATTGCGGCTAAGTAACGTTAAATAATTGTTACAAATAGAATTGGTTACCCACGTCCCCCCCGTCCTGCTGCTGGTGGATTGAGGGCGTTCGATTTGTCTCCTACTAAATTTCGCCATAACGTATCTGTATTTCGATTAGGCACTTGGGGTTCTACAGCCTCGGCAGGTTCTTCGGCAGCTTGCTGCTGCTGAGGTTTGTTTTTCCAGTTTTCATTTTCGAAAAATTGCGCATTTAACTCTGCCGCAGACATTCCGCTGATATCAATTCTATTGTGGTCGGGGCCGAGGCTGTCAAGTACGGCGATTTCTTTTATTCCTCCACCACGCAACGTAATGTTGAAATTATCTCCATTAAGTACAATGTCGCCATTTTTACCGTCTGTAGCAGTAATTTTTTTCTCTTCAAGTAGGTTATATGCCAAGGTGAGGGTGTCTGTACCTTCACTAACAATAGTTTTGTCGCCATCCATTTCGGTATAGAGCATTTGTATGTTGTTATTGCCTGTGCCGGGATGAATTTCCTGATTTCCGTTTTGCGCAACAATAATTTGATTATTGCCTGTAATGCCCATAACTTTTTCTATGTGGCCTTCATTCAATACAAAATGCTGCTCGCGGCCACAATTGCTTTTCACAATAGAGCTATAGCCCAGATTAGTGTCTAACAGATCATCGTTTTCAGAGCCGCGTAAAACGGTGTGCTTACCATCATTAATCATTGCAACCATGGGCAAGACTTTATCTTTTTTATAGGAGGTGGATCCTTTGTTTTCTGCCACGGCAAAATCATAATGCGCTTGAAGGTCGTATACTCCTTTATAGCCGTCATAGCCTTCCTTTGTGGGGTCAGGCTGTTCTACAACTCCTAACGGCGGCGGATTTTCTACCCAGTGCCGGAATTGTAGATCAATAACTCCTTCTTCCGAGCCTTCATAGAAAAACTGTTTCTCACCATTATCATCCAGTACCGGCGCGCCTTCGCCATCAGTTACCACATGGCGAAAAGCGCGCATGTTCAAATCGGTATATGACATTTTGGTAGCAGCTAATGCCGTTTTAACAGGCATATCCAATAAGCCGAGATCGTGTGGATGCACAAGGCCCTGAAAACAATGCCCCCATTCGTGACTATGAAGGTCGTAGGCGTCTTTAAGGGTGGTTTGATCGTGTTCAATATAGTCATTATTGATGAGCAGGTAGCCCGGCTCGCAACCCAACCCTTCCATCACCGGCCAAGCATCAACCGGGTTTGGGAATGAACCAGAACCTAATGTGCGGTGATCGCCATCTTTGAAGCCCATGATAATCATATCGTAGTCTTCGAGGTCTTTACCAATGGTAACCTTAATGCCAAAGCTTTCTTCAAAATCCTTTGCGTAGGTTGCTAGAGCTTCTTGATACTTTTCCGGAACTTCAGCGAACGCATCTTCGAATGCCTTGTAAGGAAAAGCGCTACTACCTACATTTTTGATTTTTTCCGCTTGCCTAGAGTTTGCCCATGGAGTTTCTTCGCCGGTTTCACGCGATTTAACTGTTTCAGGTATTTGGGTGGCGATATTGATGCGCACTTCATTTTTATCGGGCGTCATGCAACTGACAAATGTAGGCTTGGCTTCCTCACCCCTATCGGGGCGTTCAAAGGTCATGATACGCGCAATTTCGCCGCCGGTGAAAACACGTTCGCCCCGGGGATTTGGCCCTTTTTCAGGAAATGGCCTAAACGGCTTTCTTTTGCCCTCAAGCGTTTCGCCAATATGATGGTTTTCCATAAAAGTGCTATAACCATTTGTAACGCGCCCAGCTCTATCCTCGTCGCCAGTAGCTACTCCCTCAATTGGCTTTGAGGCAGCAGGATCTAGATCTTTGTGTGGTGGCGCCTTACTCATGTGTTCTTTTGTTGCCCGTTTGTGTGTATCAATTAAATGATTTTATATTTTTCTGGAACAATATAAATACCACATAAATGCGGGAAATCCAAAATCCGTATTATGAAAGAAATATGACATTCTATCGTATTACGTGGTTTTTTGAGACTGTCATGGAATATGACGTATAAGGGATACAGATTAATGGTTAACGCAACTTACCATGTTGCTCGATAATGCGTAGCAACTCTATGACTACGGCATTTGTCCAACCAAAGCCTTCCACGTTCACGCTATAGCCTTTGTTGATTTTGGCGCTTACATTGTGGGAGCCTTCTTGCATATCATATTTTTCGAAGATTTTTCCAGTATCTGAGAAACCACGCTGGACTGTATTTAGAAAACCATAGGCGATAGCTAATGCTTCATCGATATAACCATAACGAATTAATCCACGTACGGCGATGGTTTGCAATGGTGCCCATGCAAAAGGGGCATCCCATTGGCTACCGGTTTCTCGCGCGCTTGTCATCAACCCGTGGGGTGTAATAAGTTTGGGGTAGATATGCTTTACCACATGGGCGGCTTGCTCTTTATTCGCTATGCCTGCCCATAAAGGATAAAATGCTGTGGCAAACACATAGTTGCGGTGCAACGGAATATCGTATTGGTGGCACAAGTCGTAGTGAAAATTATAATCGCGATAGCTGGGATATTTTGCGGCTACGTCAATTTGCTCGTCGGCCTCGTCCCATAACCACTGATTAATGCGTTTCTTACGGCGGGCAGCACGTTCTTTCCAGCGGCGGGCAAGGGTGGCGTATAGCTGTCCATCGGTATCGCGGGCATCGCTATCATCTTCTGACAAAATATAATATATTTCAGCAGTCTCGCGCTCCATAATATATAACAGGCAATTGAGGCAGACGGGCAAGTGGTTGATAATGTCTACATTAAAAAAGCCGAAGCGGCGCGAAGGGTCAAACCCCGAGGCGCGCATAGCGCGATCGCCGCGATAGAATTTGCCCGTGAGTGCGTCTTTTTCTTCCAGTGGTAATGTATCAATTTGCGTTTTGGTAAGTCCGGCGCGTTCGGGAATGTAATAAAGCGCGAGATAATATTCGTCTTTACGCTCCTGATACGTACGCGGATGGTTAGGCGGCAAGGTGGCATCGCGCTCTAATTTCTCGCGATACATGTTGCGCAGAACTTTTAGCGCGTGTGGGTAATGATCTTTTTCGCCGAATTCTACTTCTATTCCAGGAGCTTCGTTCATGTCATTGTAATATGACAATCCACTGGCGCGGTGAATATGCGGCGGGCTGGTCCAGAATTTATAATATTTATTTACCCCTTCAAGGGTAGATTTTAGCCATTCAATTTTATTTTTGGGCTGAGGGTCGCTTAGTTGATCGTAATGATGATAAATATCCAGCACTTTATTGGTGAGAAACGGGGCTTGTGAGCGCCCGAGATAGTAACTGCGATTGGCGTTTAAAATCATGTCGTAATGGATGATGGAATAAATTTTATTATCCACCACATCTTTTGCGGTATCGTATTTACCGTCCAGTATAAGGCCGCGTACAATAAATGCACTATCCCAACCATAGGTTTCGTTAAACCGGCCACCCGGAACTACATAGGGGCGAGGCAGATAAAGCAAACCGTGACGATCTTGTTTGATGGCGCGGAAATTTTCTGGAAGTATACGCAGGTCGAGCTGGGGAATGTCTTTTGCGGTAACGGTGTTAAATTCACCTTTTTCCACACGTTCAAGCACAGTTTTACGCAATTCGCGTAAATAGGCTTTGATGGTTTTTTCGTCTTCATGGCGTGAAATATATAATACGGGGCGGGCACCATCGCGCACAGGAACTTTATCGTCATTTAACATGCCCATAAACAGGCTGTCGTGATAACGGGTCAACTCATCCCATTTATGCTGAATATAATTGGCAAGTTTCGTCATATCCGCCGTGGTCGGACTCGCGACCTTAGGGATATCATAGTTAATAGGGCGCTTTTTGCCTTTTTTAACAGTCGGTTGTGTGGCCGGTAAGCTTGCCATGCAGAACATTCTCCGTAATTAGAAGTTCTCTGGTATATCAATCGTTGCGAAGGATGCAAGAAAAGTTTCAAGTGCTTTTACTCCTACCGCCAAAACCCCAACGGTAAAAGCGCAGCCTAACAACCCAATTATGATGCCTAAAAATATCACTAGCCCATCACGGCTAAGCAATCCTAATGACATGAATAAAATGCCAATACCCGGCAGAAAATTTGTCATAGGAAGGGGGACGGCAATAGAAATAGCGAAAATCATCCAGAAAAACCCAATTACCCGCTCTCCTGCATTGCTATCAAAAAATGTCAGGCGAGGCTTGAGGAGCTTTTCGACGATTTTTAATTTCGGGGAGAGCTTGGCAACCATTGTAGCCAATGTAGCGCGTTTGATGGTTTTGGCGCGCAGCCAGTTTGGCAACCATGGCACTGGATGCCCTACCAGCATTTGCGCGGCTAAAAATACCAGCGGTACAGAAAATATGGTTGAAACGCCGGGGGGAACAGGGATAGGGACGCAGTTAGGCAGCACCAATACCACCATCAGCAATCCAAATCCGCGCTCTTGCAAAATGCGCATCAACTCACCGAGCGAAATATCATCGGCTTTGTGATTGCCTACGGTTTCTTCCAATACTTCGGAAGTCGCCCGTGGTGTTTGAATTTTGCGGTGCTGCATTCGTACTGCCTGTATCAAAAACTTTCCACCGTAAACCCTGCCATGCAACAGTGCTACGCGATGGCACCAACTATAAAATGTTTTTCATTAGCCTACCATCAGGAAAAGCAGGGTAGCAATGCCAGCAAGATTTAGCAAGCAAGCGATCACATATAACAGCAACATTTTCTTTAAATCATGCAAAGTTACCCTGGCAGATCCTTTGCCTACCCATGCATCTTTAACCAAAAATCCCTGCACAGAGCGTGGACCCGCCAGTGCTAGATTGAGCGCTCCTGCGGCGGCGGCAATAGGCGCTCCCTTACGGGGGAGCTGGACTTTCTGGCCGTGGTTTATTGCATAAACAAGTGCTTTTAATGGCTTGGCTTTAGGCACAAAAAGCGATGCTGAAACAATAATAATTGCAGCTATACGCGCAGGAATATAGTTGATAACGGTTTCCAGCCTGCCGGGGGTTTTACCATAGGCTTTGTGACGCCGTGATTCATAGCCCAGCATTAATGCGGCTTCGGTAATAATTTTGCTGGCAATAAACCCGGGAAGACCAAGGAGTATATACCATAATATAGGCGATAATACCCTGTCGGCAAAGGCGCTTGCTATATATTCTATCGCGCTGCGAATCACGCCATGTTTATCGAGATTATAAGCATCGCGTAGCGAAAGGCGTTCTACACATTTTCGCGCTTCATCCACATGATCGTTTTTTATTGCCCGATAGATTGCCCGCGCTTCGTCAAAAATCAGTCGTTGTGGTATAAACAGCGATAAAATTAATACCTCCCCCAGCCACCCCCATTGATGGGTTGCAGAAAGCGCCGAGAGGCTTGATGCCACAGTGCCGGTAAGTCCAAGCATAACCAGCAATACAATGCTACCGCGTATGGCACGTTCTTTGGGGCTGCGATTGCTTTTGTTCAGGCGGCGATCGAGGCTGCGTAATAAGTTGCGTAAATAATTGCCCAGCGCATTGAGCATAAAAACTTTGCGCATTCTATAGGAGCCTAAAAGGATATTGGCAACTAAAGCGGCGCCGATGAAAAAGAGCCTGTCATCGAACTGGTAGGGGCTGAGCTCAATCATAAGATTTATTGATTAAAAAATATTTCTACGCGGCGATTAGCATGTTCGCGTATATTATCTTTGGTGGGAATACGATTATCGGTCTCACCAAAAGCATAATATTGGATGCGTTCGGCAGGGATGCCCCGCTCTATCAATGCGGCTTTCACTGCCTCTGCGCGCTTTTTTGACAATTGTAAATTATACTCCGGCGTACCGGATCGGTCGGCGTGGCCATTGAGTATGACTTCGTATTTTTCTTCCTGACTGGTTTTTAAATCATCAGCTACTGTGTTAATGATGCCTATTGCATCCGTAGTCAGCACAAATTTATTCCATTCGAAAAACACGATATATGAGCTGGAAAAGATCATTGGCGCTACAGGCTCTGCCATTGGCTCAGCTTGGGGTTCTGGCTCCATTGTAGCAAGCAAAGTTTTAACCGAACGGTAAAATCCTTCGCGACAGCTGGTAATGTCGTCTTCTTGCCATGCTTCCTCCTGTTGCTCTAACCAGCAATCATAGAAAAATTGCGCACGGGCGGTAAGCTGCGGATAGGCAGTGGTGAGTTCGGGTGTGAGTACACCCATCAATTGTTCACGGGCATTAGAAAGTTCGTTCACAAATGCGCCGCCTATTTTCCATGCGGCGATATTTTCGGGCGCTACTGGTTGGCCATAGGCAGATTTAAGCCCTTTATCCGCAAACCGTTTTGAGCTGCTCCAGTCGTATTGGCGTGCTTCAGATTCAGAAAATGCCAGGTATTCCTGTGCAAGTGCGGCCTGAAATGCATCGCCTGTGGGGGTGGTGCGGCGCAACTCTTCCAAACTTGCAGTGGTGCAGGCGGTGAGTAAACACAGGCTGGCAATCAAAGACAGGCGGGGGGTAATACGTAATGTCATGGGT